>JAGRAW010000001.1 GCA_020434415.1 Bdellovibrionales bacterium | reverse complement strand
TTAGATTTCGTCGCTCCAGTCTGGGCCGACATCCGTCTTCTTCGAGAAGATCATTTGCTTGCCGTCAAATACGGTCAAAAAAAGATCGTCTTGGAACACCTCCTCTCGTTGCCGCTCGATGACGAGCGTAACGACCGGAGTAGCAGGCATTTCAAGTAGTTCCTTTACGATCATACCAAAGCGGTTCCGCATTTCGAGTTCGCTTCGATCTAGATACGACCACATTGCGAACTGCTTGAGGATATCATCCATGGCAGCTTGGGCCCTGCCTTTGTCTCTGAAGTGCTTCTCCAGGGCCGTTTCCAAGCCTGGAGAATATTCTGTCAAACTGCGTCTCAGACTCTCACTCTCAAGATGGTCAAGCGATGCCCGGAGCAACTCAATTGTTCGTAACGGACTAGCTACACTCATCTCCCAGTCTCCTCTAAAAACCTTTTAAATTTCCAAATCGTCGCCACCCGACGAAGCGCTTGCGCTCTTAAGTGCGACCGCTTCGCGTGGAGACTGAATAATTCTAATCGTCGCTGATAGTCTCGCGACCACACTCCGCCCGATAGGCGCGAGCGATACGTTGGGCTGAAATATCTATTGATAGAGAACATTAGGCAGGAAAGGCACGACGGAGTATAGCACGTCGTCGAAAGGACTCAAAAGCGGTCGTGGACGGACGTCCCGAGACCCAGCCTTTATGGCCGAGACACCTGATGATACTCACCATCTCGCATCATCATCAGGCTAGGAGATGCATCCTGGACAAACGGGCCATTTCTAAAGTTGATGTGTCCGGCAACGCCATCATACTCGAGATGTCCGTTCGCTTTATTTAGTCGGCCTGCTTTTCTCCGGCGGCGAAGGGGGCGTCAATAAACTGCCCTCTCTTCGTCTTCGAAATTTGGCAGCCACAGGAAACATAAAACGCTATTTTGGATTTAGGCCTATTTATAAAGTAGCGTTTTTGCTAACATCATCCCATGCACGTCAAGCGCATCCTTAACCTACCGGCATTACTAAGCAAAAAGTCCCATTTTCTTTTTGATAAGTAACAAGCCTCCGAACAACCTTTTCAGCGATATCGATTCTCCAAATAGAAGGCGACGAAGCGTTCGGAGTAGGCGCCGACCTGCTCGGCGCTTTCTATCAACGACACCCTCCGTGTCCGCGCTATCGCCGCAAGGAAGTGGGTGCAATGAGCGCGTTTAAACTCGGATTAGCATCGAATGGCAAGAGAAATGCTTTCGTGTCGCCATTTGAGTTAAGATAGAAGGAGGGACCTTTGTTCTCGGGAACGATTACTCCGAACTCCACAAAACGAGTCCCGCTAAAATGCCCCGCGACGATAGCGCCCTCCGCTGGGAAATCGAGTTCGAGAGCGCTCTCCCCCGGTAGTCGGCGGCCGGTCTGCACGATAACTTCCCGAAACTGGCCGTTCGTCCTTTCCGTCGGAGGACGAACGACGACGGGGTCGTCTTCTCCATCCCCATCGAAATCGACAGGCTGAAAAGCAGTATCCCCGGCTAGTCCGAAGTCGACGCTACGCTCGACACCTAACTGAGGGGCGAAGCTAAACCAGCGCATTGCTCCCGCAAACGGGCGAGCCGCGACCAGCTCGTCGCAGCCGTCGCCGTTCAGATCGGCGATAAAGGGCGCATCGCCGACAAGACCCCAGTTCGCATGAAAATTGTGGTCGGCGTAGGAGAGTCCCGACGTCCGCCAGAACCACGCTAGTTGCCCATCAACAGGGCGGAGAACTATGGCATCGTCTTGGCCGTCACAGTCGAGATCGCCTGCAAACGGCTTGTCTCCTGCAAGACCGAATGCCCTCAAGAACTCTGGACTCGATTCGGCATCCCGACGAACATACCAGTCAAGGAATCCGTTATTATCTCGGACAACCGTCGGAAGCTGTCTCCGGTAGCCGGCAAAATCTCCGAGAAGCGGCGTGTCACCCCTAAGTCCAAAGTCAACCCAACTTCCTCCGCCCGATGGTCCGAACAGATACCAAGCTAAGGATGCCTCCCGAACTTCGGCAAAGATAAGCTGCGCTTGTCCTTGCCCGATAGGATCTCCAGAGCGAGTTCTCTGCTGGTAGAAGTTCTGAGGATACGCTGCGAACCCATAGTGTTCATTGAAGGGGAAGTCCACCGACATGAGATCGCCCGCATCAGATGTGCGGATATGAAAGATGTTTCCGATGCTCGGATGCGCCAGAAAATCAGGCTTCTTGTCGCCGCTGACATCGGCTAGCTGCAGCTTGAGATCCTCTTTTCCCCATACGAACGTGCTTGGGGCGCCACTCTCCCGATAGACGACTACCCGCGCCTCGAAAGCCTCCGAGCCGATCTGAGCGACCGTGCGATAGATGGCCGGCTCAGCGGAACCGTCGCCGTCAAAGTCTGCGGGAAGGGGCACGTCTCCCAACTCTCCAAACTGAAAGCGAACTGACGGTTTGCCGCTGGAGTAACGTATAAGCCACCAAGCCTCGTTAGGCTCCCAGGTCGCGGCGTCGAAACGTCCATCGCCGTCGTAGTCAGCAGGAGCCGGGAGCGCCGGATTCGCATACGGCCCCAGCTCGATCAGTTCCTCGGCATTCGTTACACAGTTTCGATAGCGGAAGCGATTATTTCGCGGAGTAAAAACGGCGAGGTCCTGGCATTCGTTACCCGACCACTTCCCCGGAACAGGAATATCGCCTACGACTCCGAACAATTCCGTCGAGGGGCTACCGTTGACAATGAACCACCATTCGCCGGTAGTTCGGGAAAAGAGCGCGGGATCGGTTTTGCCATCACCGTTGCGGTCCAGAGGAGCAGCGACGCGTCCGAGTGGAACATCAAGGTACTTGACCGCTTCCAATGTTGAACTATACCGGATCGAGTATGTTCCTACGGCAGGCTCGTACAATGCGAGGTCGTCCCTTCCGTCTCCGTCATAATCCTCTCCAAGACCGTAAGCCCAGGCAGGCGACAAGCAGCTAAGCAGCAACGCTAAGCAAAGATTCGAGGCGCTTGTTATGACGGCGGTCGAACGGGGAGTTCGGTTCCAAGCAAACAGTACCATACATGCCCGCGCTCCTTTGGCGCATAAGGTGACGGCGCTCAATAAACAGCCGTCGTTACCTTTGGGTGGATAATTCTCACTCCTTAAGATTGGGGCGCGGCTCAAAGCGGTGCTGGATTGAAGCAAGCGGAAGCACGTGCGCCGAAATGCGAAAGGGTTTCGAGGCCAACGCCGAGAGTTTACGAAAAGATGGCCTGGCTCCACGTAGGGGGAGGACCTACTCAAGCGAATTCCAAAGGAGTTCAAAGACCAAACGTTGATTGGCCGCTAAAACAGGGTCGCGTAGCTGGTAAGCGTAGTGCGGTTCTGCACGAGTCATTATCAAGATCAGATACTCACCACAGACCCACACCGTGCTGGAAAAGTCGTATTCGGGGCCGACAGCGCGTATCTCGCGTCGACTAATCCTTCCCGCGAGCTGCTGCTCGATTTCGACATGGTTGGAGATCAGTTGAATCCTCTGCTCGGCGCTCCGAACCTGCCAGGAGTGTTCCAACCACTTTCGATACTTCTCTACAAACGTATGATCTTGATACCCCCACCAGATGTTGTCTGCTGCCTCTAGCGCTTGCTCCCACAAAGCGTAGTTCTGATGCAGCATCTGCTCGACTCCTTCCCGGCCCTCAAAGAACTGCAATCGGGGAATGTTGAGGTGCTTACTTCCGAACAGGGGATTTACAGCTTGGACAATGCTGCGCGCGATTTCACCTTGGCTCTTGAGACGTTGTTCAGCCGCTTCAAGCGTACGCAGCAACACCTCGGGACGGTTCGCTGCATAGAATGTCGTCTTCTGCTTCCGCTCGAGGCGCGCGAGACCCTTCGCAACAAGACTATCGAGAACCGAATAAGCCGTTGTCCGCGGAATGCCTAACCGCTTGGCAACCAGTTGCGCCGTGCTCTTACCGACTTCCGCGAGGACGAGATACACCCGCGCCTCGCTGCTGGTGTATCCGAGCGTTTGAAACTGTTGCTCAAGCATCCTTACCCCATGTTGACGACAAGCCGTCGTCAACAATTTATACAACTATTTCAGAAGCATAATCAAGGAACCGTCCCGGATCAGACGTCGAGCAATAGACACATCAATTTAATACGCCTATCATCGCCGTCGTTCGAAGAGCTCTTCACTTTACCAATTCGATTCGCCGCTTGGCCCGTGGGTGGACCTTGCGGCACGGCTTGCCGTGAAGGAGACTCTTATGGCCCGAAATCTGACACTCACCTTGGTCGTTGCTGCAATTCTACTGCTCGGCTCACTCTCCCTGACCCGAAACAGATCAGCATCTCCGCAGGAGATCAAAATAGACGCACTGCTTTGCCTGAGCGGCGACTGCGCCGAATGGGGAGAAAGCGCGCTAAGAGGCATTCAACTAGCTGTCGAGGAGCAGAACGATTCAGGCGGTCTGCTCGGTAGGCGGATCGCGCTCACAGTATCCGACACCAAGGAAGCAACGAGCGGCGCGGCCGCCGTGACCGCATATCGTCACCTTCGCGCTGCCACACAAGCGAAGCTGATTATCGGCCCCTCATGGACTCCGGCAGGACTTTCCCTTGCACCAATCGCAGCACGCGAGGATGTCCTGCTAATCTCCCCGTCGCTCGGCGTCGCCGATTTCAACGAAACTGCAGAAAACCTCTTCAATACCTGGCCCCACGATGAGGTCGGGACCAGAGCATTGGCTTCATGGGCGTTCGCGCAAGGCATTCGTCAAGCGGCGATACTGGCAAGCGATCAACCGTGGGAGGCACTACAAGGTCGTTTCTTCGAGGAGGCGTTTACTGAAGTAGGAGGCACGATTATGTCACACCAACGCTCTCCCGCAGATAGCAGAGATCCCCGCACAGAGATATTGCGAATCATGGCAACACGACCTGAGGCAGTTTTTCTCAGCTCCCTGGGGCAAATGGACGTCGCTGCTCGTGAGCTTCGTTCAAATGGATATCGCGGCCTGCTCATTGCACCGCTCGTCGATGAAACAAGACTACTTGCGGCCGACGGAGCTCTGGAGGGCGCTGTAACTGTCCGCTACGCGGAAGCATTGCCGGAATTTCGTGAGCGCTTCAGAAAGCGCTACGGTGAGGAACCCGGAGTTGCTGCAGCCACTGCTTTCGATGCTGCCCGTTCCTACTTCCACGCGATCATGATGACGAACTCCACTGAGCCGCGCGTGCTCAAAACGGCTTACCCGCAGCTCGCTTTCGAGGGCGCTTCAGGACTTGTCCGCTTCGACGCGGCAGGAGCTGTTCAACGAACTCCGCAGATCGTCCGGGTTGTCGGGTCAAGTGTGCAGCAGATGGAAGAGGTGCAATAGAAAAGCTCCTGACCGCACACACGCTTGGACTACGCGCCCACGAGGGTACGTAGTCCTTTACGCAACCTGTCGACCAAATCAGGTTCGGCAGGCTGATAGCGAAACGGAATAAGAGCGAATGCGATTTGTCGAATGCCTTCTTGTACCTCAGGCTCGGCGCAGTCGAAGAACGACACGTTGGTCTGGGGCCAGATCCGTCCTTCGTTCGAGAACGGAAGGAGGAAGATGTCCATGCTTTCGGGAAAAATGTCGAGTTCTGCGATCTGAGCTGCGGCATCCTCCGGAGTCACGAGCCCGTGGAGGAACGAGTTCAAGACCAAGCTCCACTTCCCCACATCGAACTCTGCCGAATCATCTGATTCCCGGTAGAACCGTTGAAAGTTGGCGAGGGTTCTGTCGAGGGAAGCCGGGTCGTTGTCGGTCACTAGTAGCACACGATGAGCATGGGGCAAGGCCGCAAACGTGCCGATGCCCCACGATTTCCCGGTATCTAGTACGACCACATCATACGCTGTTTCAAGCGCCGGGAGCAGGGCGTCGATAAACTCTGCCGCACTCGGTGCGCCTTGAAGCACATCTGCCTTGAAGTGGAAGCCTTCGCCATAGAGCTCAGGCTGTCCGCAGAGATGAAGCTGGTCACCGTAATCGGACACGGCTTTGGTAAGCTCACCAATTCTATAGTCGGGCACTTCACCTGAACGCAGTAGCTCTCCCGTCAACTTTCGCTCGGGTCGTGAAAGTCCTCCCCACTCGGTAAGCTGAGGATTCACGTCATCGAGGTCGACAAGCACGACTCGCAACCCATGCCGCGCCCAACACGCGGCAAGCGCGGCAGCGACGGTGCTTCCTCCTACGCCCCCTTTCAACTGGCAGACCGCAATGACCGAATTTTGTCCGGCTGGAATATCCGCACGCGGCTGCATCTCCGCATCAAGAATAAACTGGGCCATCTGCGCGATATCGGCGAGCGGCATAATGCGGGCGCTGATTTGACGGCGAAGCTCGACTGCCGCAGCGGCATACACTTCGTTCGCCAGCACCACCCCGAGTGCGGGCGTCGGATAAATCGAACGAACCCTGGCGATCGCTTCTTCCAGATTGGCGTAGCAACCGGGTCCCAAAATGACTACATCCGGCGGCCCTTTCGCGACGTCGGCACCGAGCAGAGCGAAGTTGCTCTCGTCGAGCTGCACGCGCTTGAGTCCCGCCTGACGATAAGCCTCGCCGAGACGACCGCATAAGGTCGCTCTCAACGGCTCATCGTTATCGATTACCAGAATTCTCATCGGCTCCGCAGTGGGCATCCCCGGGCTCGCAGGCACGCGGGCTTTCCGTCAAGTGGCCGAAATTAAGATGCTTTTCTTACCGAAGCGGTGCAGCGGAGGGAGACAGTTAGAGCTAACTGCCCAGGACATCACTCATTATCTTCGTAAGGTCTTCAACGACAAACGGCTTTTGCAAATAGGCATCGGCTCCCTGAAGAATTGCCCATTCACAGGCGTCTTCGTCGCCTTCCGCCGAAATGACAATGACAGGCGTATTGCTCGAAGCTCGTTTTATCTCGCGACAGAGCTGAAATCCGTCGGCCATAGGGTTCCCTTCGGGATCCAAAAGCCGAAGATCGAGGAGCACCAGGTCGGGCTTCTCCTTGAGCAGGATCTGCTGAATTCCCATCGGCAACTGAGAGTACACAGCCGGCTCGTGGCCCGCTTCTTTGACGACGTTGGCGATAATCGCTGCCTGCGACGGTGAATCTTCGACTATCAGCACTTTTGCGTTCATCTTGTCCGCCTCCGGTTTCCCTCAGCTACGCCCTTCTCGGACCCTTTTGCGAATGATGCTCTTCGTCAGGTTCCGGAGCAAGTGACAATCCCGGACCCGGCGCCAGCGGTAGTCCGTGCTGCGCCACCTTACGAACCCAGTATGACTCCTCGGCTGCGGCGCCATGTAGGTGCCAACGACGCTTGCCGTTCACCTCTCCTGCGTAGGTCACCAACGGTCGAACTTGAAACTCTTCATCTTCCGGCATCAACACCTCCGAGACCTCCACAAGACATGGCGTGCCTTTGACCTTCTTCATCCCGATGATGAGGTGCACGGAACGACCGATTCGCCGCATGATACTGGTATGGGGCGAGACCTCGTACGACGAGATCAGATCCAGCAAACGCCAGAGCGCGTCGCGAGCGTTGTCTGCGTGAATGGTCGCGATGGAGCCGGCATGTCCGGTTTCGAGCGCTCGTAGAAAGAGTCGACCTTCCTCGTCGCGAATCTCCCCGACAACGATGCGGTGTGGCGCGCGCCGAAGAGCCGCCCTCAGCAGGTCCGGCATCGTCACCTCCCCCTCGCCGTCGGCATTCGGCGGTCGGGCAACGAGCTTCTCCAAGTGCGAGGTCGGCACGAACAGCTCCGGCACATCCTCGATCGTAATGATACGCTCGTCGGAATTGACTGCACTTAGGAGGGCTGTCGTCATCACTGATTTCCCGGATCCCGTCGGGCCGAGGACCAAGAGATTGGCCTGCCCCAATGCCACGACTTCAGCCAGCCAAGCAGCGAGTGTAGCGGGTAGCGTCTTTGTCTGGAGAATGTCGTAGAACGAAATCCGCTGCAGTCGCGGCACTCGAATACACAGTCTTGGTTCACGTCCTTCGAGCAAAGTAGCATCAATGGCGTTGATGCGGCTTCGCCACTCATCCATCAGCACGCAATCCACGATGGGATTTGCCGGTCCAAACGAGCGGTCGGCAGCAGAAAGCATCGCATCGATGAAGAGTCGGTATTCCTCCGGGCTACGGAAAGAAAACGGCGTTTCGATTGCGTGCCCCCGTCGAAGCACTTTGATGCTCTTGTGGCTATCGATGAAGATGTCGGTCACCGCCATGTCCTCATAGAGCGCGGTGAGCGGACCTTTACCGACAAGTAGCAGCAGCAGTTCCTTCTCAGCCTCAGCCTGCACTCTGCGAGAGATGCGAACTTCGTCACGAAGCGTTGCGACGGCTTCCTGCGTAGCCTTGTGCACAAGCACCTCGGGCTGCTTCGACTCCTCAACGTTGAGACGAAGCTGCTCCAGGATGCCGCGCGCCTTCTCGACCAGCATCTCGACTTGAGGGTTCGGCTCCTTCTCTTCGCTGAGCCACCACGGGGCCGCATCATCGAGCGCATGGAGCGGTTTATCCTCGCTTGGCATTGCCGTGGCCACTCGCTTGACCACGCGCGAAGGTTTGGATTTGCTCTGCGGTGCGGCAGACGGTCGCGCGCTTTCAGCGACCAGCTCTGCAAGAAGCGCTTCAGCCTCATGCTGCACACCTTCGGCGGCAGCAACTACGTTGCGGACAGCAGCATCTTCGACGACTTGATCAAGAACAAACACGTTTTGAGAGACCCGAGCCTCCGAGCGCACGACGACCTCTTGCGGCTTGCTTTTGCGCTCGACCGGCTTCTGCTTTTGCAGCTGCTTGAGCAGACCAGGCATGGGGTACTACGGCCTCTAAACCCGTCGGACTCGGGCATGACGAGCCGGACGGTGTGGAAAAACTCAATGAAACTCTCAAGTTCTATATCGACCGATGTTCAGCGAGGCTTTAAGGCGGAAATGTGGCTTCTTCCCGCAGGATTGATGCAATCATTATAAGCACTTGCTATGCTGGAAGGGATGGCAAGTGAAAATGAACTCATTCGGCGCAAGAAGCGTCGCTGCTTCGACGAGTGGATGGCGGGCGACCATGTGCTCATCCAGCTCGACGCACGCCGCGCAGATGTAGAGGTACCGGCGCATCTCAAGGATAACCCGGCTCTAACTTTGAAGCTAAGTTACCGCTTTCAGGGGGAGGTCACGCAGGACGACGATAAAGTGACGGCGTACCTCAAATTCGGGGGAGAATACTACTGCTGCGTAGTTCCTTGGGATGCAGTTTGGGGGATGACAGCGGGAGACGGTAACAGCCAGGTCTGGCCGGAGCATGTGCCGCGCGAAGTCATGACCCAACTTGCACGCGCGAAACTCTCTGAAATTGGAAGCAAGCTCCTCGGTAAAGTGCGACCACTGGCCCGACCAGCGGAAAAGCCGTCGCCGACGTCGGCTTCAACAGCAAGCACCGAACCGGAAAAGCCGAAGGGTGCAGAAGCTGATGACAAAAAGCGCGGCGCGCACTTGCGGCGAATCAAGTAGAACGCTTGCGCTCTGCTGCGTCGACGCTGCTTACGGTTTGAAATCTTGTAGAAACGGATTCGTGCTGAAGTTCGGTGCAATCTTGATGTAGCCGTGCTCGGTTGCGGCATGACAAGCGTTACAGCCATTCAGCAGCTTGTCATAGGCGGCTTGCACCTTCTGCTTCTCTCCGCCTGCCACGACACGCTCCAGTTCCTCAACCAGCGGCTCAATGATTTCCTTCGCCTTTGCTCCTATTGGAATGCCCTCATACTCCTCGATTTTCATCACCTTTTCGAGGACCTCTTCAAGCTCTTCCGTATAGAACACAGCAAGCGCTTGATTGTTCGCCTGAACGGCGAAGCCGAGCTTGAAGGCAAAATACTGTACGCGAGACATGTAGTCCGCCAGCTCCACGTCGTGCTCGCCCTCTTCAGACGCAGCACTCTCTGACGGAAGAGCAAGGTGCGACACTGCAAACAAAACAAACAACTGAAAAGTAAGGATCCCGACTGTGCGACGTTTCATACTGTGCGACGTTTCATGAACTTGCTTCAATGCTAAAGAGAGCTATCGGTATAGCTCCCTAGCGCACATCGAGATGTTGGGCAAGTTCAGCCGTCGGAACTTCTTCAGCAACTATCCAACCGCTTCGCTAGCTGGCCGTGTAGCTGTTGGTGGTGCTGTCGTAAGTGAACCGTTTATCGCCTTTCGGGTGATACGCCTCGCCTTGAAAAAAGCGGGCCGTGCCGACCACGGTCATGGTGATCTCCGTCCCCATGCTGAGGGTAAACGCCTCAAATTGCGTTTCGCAATCAACGTTGCTGCACGCAACGTAAGACTCATTATCCGCGAAGTAGGCTTCCTCGGCGGTGATTGCGGTATGCAGGTCATTCTCTGCACGAGCGTCGAAGGCACGCGTTTGGTAGCTTTTGAAGTGGCTGAGCGCGACAGCGGCAAGAATACCCAGCACGCTCATGGTGGTCATCAATTCGATCAGTGTAAAGCCGTCAGAACGTCGAAGCATAGCGAGTCCCCGTAGCGGCCGGTAGTGGGTCCGGCACTACGGCGATTGTTCCAAGATCTGTGCCAACAGCTTCGCCATAGTGTTTTGCGGCCCTTAGCCTTGCCCGACCGTTCTTCCGGGTGTTACTGATGGGCACAAATAGCTACTTATGCTGGCGAATGACATTTTTTGTCACCGCTAAGACCTCTTGTCGCTTTAGCTACTTGGACTTCTACTGAACTTCTCCTCTGCCGGCTGCCTCGAATGCCCCCCTCAGAAACTCCGACATCGTCATTCGCACGTTGGACTATTCGCGTCGCACTAGCAGTCTTGTTCTGTGTGGCTTTCTTCGGACGTTTCGAGACCGGCTACGACAAGTTCCTCTGGAAACAGGTGGCAGACGCCGGCCACTACGGGATCTTCTTTCTCGCGACGGCCTACCTCTGCCTCGAAGGGCACGTGGCACGCTGGAAAACGGAAAAGGTGGTTCTGTTTGCCGGAGCCCTGGGTATCGGCCTCGCAACCGCGGTAGAGCTCATTCAGCCATACTTCGACCGCTCCGCAAGCGGTGTCGATCTAATCAACGGCATCATGGCTGTCCTGACCGTGATCTGGGGATACACGCGCTTCGCCCGGCATCCTCGACTCTCCGCTTTCGCCGCACCACTCGGTGTCGCTGTCTTGCTTCAGCTGTTCGCGCTTCTGCCCGCGTGGCAAGCAACTGCCGCGATTCGCTGGCGACTTGAGCGTTTCCCGGTAATCGCGGAGTTCGACTCCCTCGAAGAGCACTATCTCTGGGAGCCAATGCGTTCAGACCGAAACAAGACACCGGCAGCGGTCGCTCTGACAACCGAGCTGGGCAGCACGGCGCAGACGGCACTCAAGGTCGTGACCGTCCCCGGCACTTGGAGTGGAGTCCGCTATGCTGCCGGAGGATTAAGCTGGTCTGGTCATCGCACCCTTCGAATCCGTCTCTACAACCCGTCGGATGAAATTCTGCCGCTAGCGTTCCGGGTGGACGATGAACTGCCGAGAGATGAATACGAAGATCGATTTACCAAGTCCCTCGACGTAGCCCCTGGATTGAATGACTTCGTGCTTCCTTTGGCCGAGATTGAGCGTGCCCCAAACGGGCGCACGTTAAACCTCGGCAACGTCGTCTTCGTCTACTTTTTCGTCAACAAGAGTTCTCCGAGTCGAACGTTCTACATCGATCATCTTGGACTTGAATAACCCGGAATGCGAGGCTACTCCTAAGAAAGCTAGCGCAACCGTTTCACAACAGGATAAATTCAATGAAGCCAGGTGCACGAAATAAGGTCATCGGGAAAGTAACATCGATTCAAAAGGGTGACGTCATGTCGCTTGTGAAGTTCGAAGTAACCGTCCCGTGCGAAATGGCGTCGGTGCTGACAACCGAATCCGTCGAGGGCATGGAACTGAAAATTGGTGACGAGGTCTCTCTCGTGACCAAAGCGGTGCACGTGCTTCCCATCAAGGAATAGGGGTTGCAGACCTCTCTGCCGACCGAGACCTGACGCGACGTTTCAGTAGGACAGTCGGATCTCGGGAGCAGCGCCGAGCAGTCGCTCGGGTGTGCGAACTCCGATAAACGAAACCTGCTCCATACGTCCATCCCCGACTTCTTCTTCGAACACGGGAACGGGATATAGCTCAACCTCGGGGTGACTCGCTCGAAGATTCGGGAAGTAACGGAACTTCAACACTACTTCGGGCGAGCGAGGCGACACCTGGATTCCGGCGGCCAACGGTTCAACCGTCGCATCTCCCTTGAGCACGTACGTCGGCGTGTATCCTTCACGGATGAAAACTCGGAAGCGGTCCTCCTGAAACACCTGTCGATACCGCGGCCTCGCCAGACAATAATCTGCCCACTCACGCTTGAGAGTGACCACGGCCGTGGCATTTACCAGATCAAGGAACTCCTCAATCCCCGCCTCACCTCTGGCACGATACGAAGGAGGGATCGGATCCACGGAACTCCAGCGCCTGTGGTAGAAGTCCGAAGCATAGAACGGTCGGTCGGCAAACATGGCGAGCGCCGCAACGTGGCCCCCGTCTTGCGCGCCCCACCACGTGGCTTCGAGTTCTTGCAACACGAACCCGAGGAAGAAGGTTCTTCCCACCGCCACTTCCTGTCGAATCGCGTTTGCCAGTCGGGCCGGAAGGCCGTTCGAGAATACGAACTTCTCGTCCGTTCGGTTCTGATAGACGGCTGCCACCGTGATGGGGGACAGCATGAACATACCGACCAAAAACCCGCCCGAAGTAAGAGCTAGCGTCCTCCGTAGGCCCCGATCAGAAACCAACCGTTCCTCGACCCGTCGCACAAGGGAGAGCAGTGCCTGTGCCGCCGGTATGCAAAGGAGAAACGCTGCAGGGAGTATCATCCGGCGAAGCTCGAGCTGCGGCTTCAGATCTTCTCCGACAGCAGCTAACGCCGTAAGCCAGGTAATGGTGACAAACAGGATGACACGCGCCGAGCGCTCCCGGAGCAAAAGCACCCCCGGCAGTCCTAACAAGAGAAGCAAGGGATTGACCTTTGCGCTAAGCTCCCTGGTCTCCTTCAAGATGAGATGTGCATGCGATTTGAGAGAGCGTCCCTCCTGCTGCTCCGACGGACGGGCAGCGCTGAAAGACTTCACAGTCGAGCCCGGCAACGTACTCCCCTGGAGAAAGGTCGCGACTTTGGACTCGTGGACGAACGTCGCGAGCCAAGGACCGTTGCACAACGCGAACAGTGCGATGAAGGCCAGCACCTTTGCTCGCCGTTGCGAATGAAATGTCTGCCTTGGCTGCGCGAGGGCGTAAAGCGCAATCGGCACGAAGATAGCCGCGGCAAGCGTCCAGGCAATCGTAAGATACGAAAGCACCAGCAAACTTGCGACATGACACCACCTTGGCGGAACCGGGTCGCGCACGAGCCTGTAAGAGAGCGCCAACGTCGGAACGGCAACACCAATCGAGAGCGCGAAGCCGATGGTGCCGTATTTCAACAGCCACTCGAAGTAACCGGTGGATGGGCCAAGCGACAGGACGGCTGCGGCAACGGCAACCGCGCGGTCAGCGCCAAATACCCGCGCCGCATAGTACATGCCCCAGGGGATCAAGAAGATATAGAGGTACGGGATCAGGTAAGTGTAGCGGACCGCGTTCTCCCATTGCGACAAATCCCCTCCGAGCGCGAGCAATGGAAACGCCGCGAAAAAGACGTTCATGACGCCCGACGGAAAAAACTCGCGCGCCGAGTACCCTGCGTTCCAGGCAGGATTGTAAAACGGAATTGCCGGGAAGTGTTCCTTCAGCAGATGAAGTCGATACAGAAAGCTCGGGTGGTCGTCACTGAACAACAGGCGCCCCTCGGCGTGCCGCAAAAACAGGATCGTCAGCGCTACCTGGCAAAACAAAAGCAGCGGCAATGAAAAAAAAGAATCTGCCGCCCGCGGATACCTCGTAAGTGAAAACAGCGCGTAGCATACGCCCAAAATCACCAGTTCGCTTCGACCGGCTGCGCTCTGAAAAAATCCGAACGGTTGCCCAAAGTAATCGCTCGCCACCAGGAGCACGAGCCCGACCAAAAAAACAACCGGCTCGAGCCGAAGGGGCTGTCGAAACCGCCGCGGCCCCCATAGCTGAACAACAGCCCACCCCAAGGCAACAACCGCCGCCATCCGCCAACTCCCCTCGCTGATCAGGGTGCTCCCAGCCACCACCAGCGGACCAGCGAGCATGCCCAGCAAAGCCCAGGCGACCAGGGACGAAAAAACCACCACTCCAAATCGCTCGGCTTTCAATCTACACACGTCCCCCAACGGCGGCCCCGAATCCTTCGCCTCGCTGGCACTCACTGGAACCGGGTTACTTCTTAATAGGCAGCATCGACCACGCATCCTAGTAAATTCAGCGCCTTACGCAAAGCAGTCGGAATTTCGATGGAACCCGGTTCCAGTTCTCACCAGTTCTCAGTGCTCTCGCGCGCGGCGCTAGCTAATTCCGAAGGAGTGCTCCCGCGAGCGGCGCTACCTATTTCGAAGGAACCCGGTTCCAGGTGGCCCTCCCCAGGTAGCCATCAGGAGGCAAGACACAAAGGGGGTTACCCTGGAGGTCAAACTGGCTGTGATTTACTGTGGTTCTATCTTCTTCAGGCGGGCCCAGAGCAAGGCGCCGATCATGGCTAGGAGGATGACCTTTGCTCGGAGTAGGAGGCCGACGGCAAGGCCCTGTGCTTCGTCGGCACCGATTCGCTTGAGGAGGAAGAGGAATGCCCCCTCCTGTATCCCCAGGCCGTTGGGGGTCAAGGGCACCATACTCACAAGCAATACGAGCGGTACCACGACGAACAGACCGCCGATATCTGCGGTGTCCCATCCCACGGCTTTCGCGGCGATGTAGGTGTTTACAACCGTAAGGAAGTGAAAGAAGAGTGAGAGTACCAGCGCATCGAACAGCAGTTTCTTCTTACCCCGGGCGGCTTGAAGACCTTCATCTAGAGCATTGAGCACCTTGTGCAGCTTGCGAAAAACTCCCCTGTCTCGCTCCGGCAGCACGCGGCGGACTACCGCGAAACACCATGCGCTGAAACGTGGCATAAAGCATGCCGCACCGAGAACCGCGGCTCCCGCCCCCACGCTCAGTATCGCGACGCTTAGTCCCGCGGTCACCTCCGCACCGCAGACCACGAATAGCGCGCCCAACAGTGCCATCGCCAACAGCCCGGTGAATCGCTCGAGAAACGTAGCGACGAAGGCATCTCGCTGACTTTCCAAATGGCGTCCGAGGTGAAAGCTTCGCGCAAGGTCTCCCCCGACATAAGACGGGGTGAAGGTATTGAAGAAGTAACCCACTGTATAGAGCTTCATCAGGTGCAGGAGCGAGACATCGCGCCCACTGGCTCGCACGAATAGGCGCCACTTTAGACAACTCGCCCAGATAAGCACCGCTGAAAACGAGACCAGCAATACGACATAGTCCCAGCGCACCGAGGAAAACGTTGAAACTAAATCCTGCGTTCCTGCGACAGCAAAAAGACCGGCGAAGATACCTACGGCGAACAGGGATCGAACAAGCAGCGCTAGACGTTGACGCGTGTGGTCAGATTTGGATTGGCTCATACAACGCGCTAATCGAGCAACTCGTGCTCGCGATACCAGTTGAAAATATTCTCAACCTCTTGCTCGAAATCCTGCGCCGGTCGATAGCCGAGTTCAGTCTGGGCTTTCGTGGTGTCGAAAGAGCGATCCTTGGTAAAGAAATCCACGCGACGGCGATGGAGGGGCGGTTCGATTCCGAAGGGGACACAAACTGCTTCAACCATCGAACCGAGCGCTTGCATCGGGCCCGCAGGGATGCGAACCGGAAGCGGGCTAACCCCGGCTTTATCCGCGATAGTCTCTACCAGCTCTTCGATGCTTGCCGGACGACGACCCGCAAAGATGTATATCTGCCCCGCAGCCTCGGGATGAGTCGCTGCCAACAGAAAGCCTTGCACCAAATCGTGAACATAGACCCAGTGGGTCAACGTCTTACCCGAACCGATGATAGGGAAACGGCGTCGCTGCACGCCTCGAAACAGCTTCAACATGCGCAGGTCGCCCTCGCCCCAAATCATCGCGGGTCGAACGACGACACCCTCCACGCGACCGCTCCGAAATCGCTCAAGTGCCAGTTTCTCCCCTTCACACTTCGTGACCTGATAGATGTCGCCCGGACGGTAGTCCTCTGCTTCGTCAGCCGGTGGGTTCGGAATGTGGCTGTGCACACCCACTGTGCTGCAATGCACCACACGGCGGACCTTCCCTTGTTCAGCTGCATCGAGCACGTTGCGCGTACCCTCGACGTTGATGTCGTAATACACCTGATCGGGATGCTTCGCCTGGCGAAATAACGCAGCTATGTGAAACACGTATTCACACCCGCCCACGGCCTCGAACACACTGTCTCGGTCTGTCACGTCACCAAAGACCAGCTCGGCACCAGCCGTCTCAAGCTCGGCAACCAGCTCATGTGCACTGGAATCGCGCACGAGGACCCGAACCTTCGCGCCCAGTGCAAGCAGTCGGCGAGTCAAATGGCCGCCGACAAACCCTGTAGCTCCCGTCACCAAGACGGGTCTGCCATGTAACTGCGTTTCAATCTGCATCGTAAAGAAGAGCTTGGAGTGAATCAGCCGCGTGGTGTGAAACCACTGCCGGCGAACGGTAAAGGTTGATTTTCTACTCGTGCACGAGACAAAAGTCCACGAGCCGGGCGTCCGGGCGTTTCAAAATGAGTCATTAAGTGTCAGAATTTCTTCCAACTACGAACGCCGCCGGCCTCTCGGCACCTGGAAT
The DNA here is from genome assembly GCA_020434415.1 of Bdellovibrionales bacterium. Taxonomy (GTDB): domain Bacteria; phylum Bdellovibrionota_C; class UBA2361; order SZUA-149; family SZUA-149; genus JAGRAW01. The sequence goes on along the minus strand of JAGRAW010000001.1, from coordinate 25,970 downwards.
GGATTCGGCGGCTCTTTCAGGTAGAAGCGGACGCCGCGCGTGTAGGCGAGACTGAGCTGCTTGTCGCGAGGAGGCTTCATAGCTTACCGATAGTCGAGGAGTTCTTCTCTTACCTGGACGAACTATGGTTTGAGCAGATGGTCGACCGAAGCAGCCTGCTTGGCAAAGCGGTGGCATACGCGCGCGGGCGAGAAGAGAATCTTCGACACTTTCTTTTGCATGCAGATATTCCGCTGTCGAACAATCATGTAGAGCGCGCGATCCGACCGGTAGCGCTTGGCCGCAAGAACTGGCTTTTCTGTTGGACCGAAGTGGGCGCAAAATACGCTGCCATCGCTTACACGCTTGTGGAGTGCTGTAAGCTGCACGGGGTGAATCCATGGCGGTATCTTGTCGACGTTCTGCAGCGACTCGACTCTCACCCCGCCAGGGACGTCTACCAGCTGGCACCGAAGAACTGGAAACAGCTGACCGGGCACGACGGCAAGAACGCCTCATAGGCACCGCTTACTCCGAGAGTCTTGCCGCATGTTCTCAATAGTAACACTAAAGCTGCCATCACCTTCCTCGATTCTTCCTTAAAACGTTCGCGCCCAAACACAGTAGGAGAAATGAGCTCTCCTACTGTGTTTCAACAAAAACTGAGTAAGCTACTTGCGAAACCGACCGTACTCATCCAGGTATCCCGCGGCATCGATTGCTGCATAGAGATCCCAGTTTGCGACATTCGCCTTGTGCTGATTTCGCATGACCTCAGACATTCCGTCTTGGATCTGTTGCCATACCTGTTTCCAGTGATCACTCTGTTCATCCTCTTCCGACTTTAGTCTTTGGAGGATCGTCAGGGTCGCATTCACGTGCTCGCGGATCGCGAGCTCGTTTTTGGGTTCCATCCCACGGGAGGAATAATGAAGCGTACAATATACAATTCGAGCCGCGGCATTGAGCGCTAAGAAGACTCGCTCGTCGGCCAAATCGCCTCGGGAAACCGGACAGATGGCGTCCAGCACAATTTTCAATTCGCTCAGGGTAAAGCCTGAGGACCAGTCGCGTTTGATGATTTCGGCACAGATTTTTGCATCGACCGCGCTCTGATCAGCCCTTAACTGGCGGATAATCTCTCGCTTTCTCATAAAAACCTCTTGGGATTAAAAGGATAACGACTCACATGAGCCGTAGGAAGTTGGAGGGGTGACAACAGCGTCGAAACCGCTCGATCCGAGCAAACGATTTTAACGGAGCTGCCTTAGCAGAGTGAAAATCCAAGAAGTGGACAGGATAAAAGGAGCGATTTGAGCCCAGAGAATTCACTCCGAGGCCCAAAAAGATACCTTTTTGCAGCCACAAAATCAAGGCACCCTACTAGTTCTTTGCGGAAATCGTTCGAGTATGAGGTGGTGCGCCACCGCGGTTTGCAACAGCGGTAACCGGTCAGCGGTCTTCGATTTCCTCACAAATCTTTCCCGCCCGGCACTGCGGCTCCCCTCCCCCGAAAATTCCTCGGAAGGGCGCCCAGATATCATCCGGAACGCCGCCATAGCGGATATAGTGAAAAAACTGCCGCAACTCCTCAAGATAGCTCCTCGGCGCATTGGAGCGCTGACCGTCCCAGAGATCAACCAACCGCACAAACGCCAGCTCCGGCTCCTCGGGCCGAGGCTGCTTCTCTCTTTGGTTGAGCTCATCTTGCTTACGCCAGTCGATGATCGCAAAAGCCTCCTGCTCTCCGACGTAACAAACGAGCTCCCCAAGTTCGAGCTTGGCGAGCACCTTGCTCGTCGTCGCCGGTTGTTCATATACCGGCACACCGGCACGTTTGGACTTGTAGTGACTGCAATTCGCGAGCGAGTCTGCGTCTTCATCCTGTGCCGTTGCGGACAAGACGATGCAAAGCTGGAAAACGGTGAGGATCGAACTGAACAGGTAAGTTCGCCATCTCATGGCTCGTCCTCGACACGTTCGATATCAACGGCAAGAAAAGTCGTCGGCACGTTACCGAACCAGTAGATTCGAAGCTGCGGCCGCACATTGTCTTGGAAGTCACACGAGACGTCGAACGACGCGGGTTCTCCGGAAAGCTCCCCGAGCGTGACAACTCTCTCACACCTTCCAAAATCCAGACGAACCGCATACCGCTCCGGCTGGAGCCCACCGAGCGAGGCCGTGGAGGGAAGTTGCAATTGGAACTTCGCCCGGTAAGCATCGGGCGGTAGTGGCGGGTTCAGAGCGAACAGCATATAGCCCCGCGCATCTCGACCGGGCAACACACTGACGGCATCCTCGACAAATGCGTCTGACCTGCCTACCTGGCGACGCGTCCGTCGCGCCTTCACATGAAAGTCGCCGTTATACCGAGGCACGGGAATCTGATGCACCGTGACCAAAGACGCCCCCTCACGTTCATAAGAAAACACAGGCTGCTGTTTCGTCAGCTCAAGGCTTTCCTCAGCAAGCATGTGCTTACGAAACTGCGGAAAACTGACAAGGTAGTCCGCGCTATGGAGCGGTTGCACACCGATAAACCTAACCTTACTCGTTGGCAGCCCCACTCGGCGCGCCTGATACTGCAGTACCTGAGGATCTCCTGCAGTCATCACAAGCAGCGGCTGTCCCTTGGCGAACGGCTCCTTGGCTGCGAGAAAGTTGACCACATCCGCGGTGCCCGCAAGGGATAAACCGGTCCCTCGCTCAACTGCACCTTGCAGCCCATCACTCAGTTGATTGTAGAAGAGATTGAAATCGGGCGCCCACTTTGCATCGAGGTATCCCTGAAAGCCCACCAAACAAGCAGCGTAAGCGACAAAGGCTCGTGGTGGCGCGGTCACCAGTCCTCGCTGCTCGCTGACACGCTGCAACAACGACTTCAGCAGACGGACAAAGCCGAAGCCGGAGAGGAGGTACACCATCGGAACCGCCGGCATCACGTAGCGAATCGTCTGCTTGTCCGAAATGCTTAGAGGGAAGGTCCACAACACAACAAAGACCGGCAGATACACCACCAGGGCCATTCTCTCTCGTGTTCGCAGACCTCGAATCGACCTGAGATCCCAGAGGCAAAATATGGTCGCCAGCACCACCCCCGCCAGACAAAGCAGCGGCAGCTCGTTCAGGTAGAGTTCCAGATACCCGCCTTCGGGAGCGGGCCACGTAATGCCGTAGCCAACGTGCTTCTCCCGCGACAAGCCGACAACCCACAACCAAAACCGGATGATATTCTCCAACACCTGCGGCACCAGGGTCAGCGCTAGAACGATTGACGCGAGAAGGGCGCTAACCGGAAGCAGCACTGCGAGCGCCTTTCCTTTGCGGCGGAGCGCATAGGTGGCAATACCCAGTCCAGCCAACAGTGCGAGAGGAACAAGCGGCGTAGCTTGTAGAAAGGATCCGACGGCATAGACACCATCAGCGAGCTTACTCTTTATTCCCAGACGAATGCGATAATCGCTGTCGTGATACCACATCCGATTGTACAGCAACACAAACGTCGCTTGTCCGACGAGCGCCGCAAACACGTCGGACAGGCTAACGATAGTCCGCTCGCCCTTGTCGGTATCTTTCGAGACCAAAAGCACTCGAACAAGTTTGTACGCCGCAAGAGCCGGAAGCACAGCCAACGCGGTCGGCTTCGTCAAAATAGCGAGTCCCCAGAAGAAGCCTGCAAGCAGCTTGAGCGACAATCGTCGCAAGCGTACCGCGTGGACGTATGTGCCGACAGTCAACAAGACACAAAGCGTAAGAATCGAGTCAAGATGCGCCTGTCGTGACAGACCGATGTGGTGCGGGTCCAAGGCCAAGAGCAGTCCCGCAAGCAGGGCCGGTGTCGTCCCGAGCGGGACGAGAAACAATAGAAAAACTGCAGGCGCGGCAAATGCCGAGACGAAGGCGTTCGCTGCACGTGCGCCGACCAGCCTGTCGGCAAACCCGGGGTCACCGAGTTCTAGATCGTTTGCTCTGTTGTAGCGGTTTGCAAGGAACTGCCCCACGCCCATGACAATCGCCGGAGGGACGCCGGGATGCGTCAGGTGCTTGGTGAAGCTGGCGAAGTCGCCCTGCTTGAGCAAGGCAAGCGTTTGGGCACTACGTGACTTCCAATGAATCTCATCCGCCTGGGGCCCGTCGTCGCGTAGTGCGGGTAGCCTGAACAGCAAGGCCAGGAACAAGAGCAGGACAGACAGGACAACCACGACGCCGCGGCGCCGCGGCCGAAGGCGAGACCAGAGTCGATACATGCCGGAACGGTTAGAGTTCATCTCCGAGGAAATTGACCACGACGACAGTGCGTCTTCAAGAGAGTTCTCCTCTTGCCTTGCTGAACTACTCTGCCTGCGTAACGATCGTGATGACATACACTGGCGCCTCACAGGCCGAACATTGACATTTGGCAAGCCCCTGCTTACCTTACAAAAAAGACGCGACAATAGCGCAGATTCTACTCCGAGGCACTTCTGACTGCGATGGACCCGACCCAAACCTTCGAAACCGGCGCTCAGCCTCTCGGCACTGCTCAGCCGAGCGATGTGGTCGAGGCGATCGCCCGACTAAAGCGCGAAAAGAACGCCGTCATCATGGCGCACTACTACCAGGAGTCTGCCATTCAGGACATTGCCGACTACATCGGCGACAGCCTTGGCCTCGCTCAGGAAGGTGCAAAGACGGATGCGGATATCATCGTGCTCGCAGGCGTCCTCTTCATGGGAGAAACGGCGAAGATCCTCAATCCGGAAAAGACGGTGCTCGTGCCGGACCTGGCTGCCGGCTGCTCGCTCGCGGATAACTGCCCGGCGGACGAGTTTCAGCGCTTCATCGCCCGGTATCCCGACCACACGGTCGTGACTTATGTGAACTGTAGCGCCGAAGTGAAAGGGCTGAGCGATATCCTCTGCACCTCTTCGAACGCGGTGAAAATCATTCACTCCATTCCTACCGATCGACCGATACTTTTTGCTCCCGACCAACACCTCGGCCGTTACCTGATGCGAGTGACCGGTCGTGACATGGTATTGTGGGAAGGTGCCTGCATGGTCCACGAGAGCTTCGATGCGAGAAACATCGTCCGGCTCAAGGCTCGGCATCCGGATGCACTCGTGATTGCCCACCCTGAATGCCCAACCGCGGTGCTTGACCTTGCAGATCACGTCGGCTCGACGAGCTCGTTGTTATCATTCGCGAAGACGTCCGGCGCCCGGAAGTTCATCGTCGTTACCGAATCCGGCATCATCCACCAAATGCAGAAAGCTTGCCCTGAGAAGCAGTTCATCGCGGCACCCAACAACGAAAGTTGCAACTGCGCAGAATGCCCCTACATGCGGCTGAACACGCTACAGAAGATTTATCAGTGCTTGCTGCACGAAGAACCGGCGGTCGAGTTGGCCCCGGAAGTCATTGCCAAAGCTCTTCTTCCACTGGAGCGGATGCTCGAGTTGAGCAAATGAGCCATACGCGTCGAACGACCATCTACCTCGACAACAACGCCACCACCCCCCTTGACCCTCGTGTGCTCGATGCAATGCTTCCCGTCTTCAGCGAGCACTTCGGCAATCCGGCCAGCGCCACTCACGCTTGGGGTTGGTATGCCGCGGAACTGGTGACCATCGCACGAGAGCGAGTCGCGAACCTTATCAGGGCGCGACCGGAAGAGATCATCTTCACGAGCGGCGCTACGGAATCATGCAACCTCGCGCTGAAGGGTGCGGTTGCAGCCGCTCCAAGTTCGGCACCCAAGCAGCTCATCACGGTCACAACCGAACATCGCGCAACGCTCGACCCCTTACGAACGCTCGGAACACGCGGCTGGAAAATCACCGAGCTTCCCGTGCAACGAGACGGCACGCTGGAGATGAAGTCTCTGGAGCACGCGCTGCAACAAGGCGCCTACCTGGTATCGGTTCTTCTGGCCAACAACGAAATCGGGGTGCTCCACGACGTTCCCGCTATCGCCGCCCTTGCCCGCCGCCACGGCGCCCTGATCCACTGCGATGCCACACAGGCGCTTGGAAAGCTCCAGATTGACGTCACAACCTTGGGCGTCGACTTCCTCTCGTGCTCGGCACACAAGCTCTACGGTCCCAAAGGCATCGGCGCACTCTTCGTCAGAGAGAGTACGCGCCAACAGGTGCTCGCACCCCTCCTCGAAGGAGGAGGCCATGAACGAGGGTATCGCTCCGGCACACTGAACACGCCCGGAATCGTAGGATTCGGTATGGCCTGCGAGATCGCCGCGCAGTCCTTACATAGTGACGCACATCAGATGACGCAGCTTGCCCACGCTCTCCTGACACGCCTCGAACAATCCCTAGGACCTCTCCCTCTGAACGGCCCGGGCAAGGAACGCTTGCCCGGGAACCTCAACATCGTCATTCCGGGGGTCGACAGCAGCCGACTCTTGGGCGCCCTGGGAACGACCGTCGCATTATCAGCAAGCTCGGCTTGCCAATCCGCCACCCCCCATGCCTCTCACGTGCTGACAGCTCTTGGACTGCCTCCGGCTCAACAGCGCCAGAGCATCCGCATCGGTATCGGACGGTTTACCACCGAAGCCGACGTTGAAGGAGCCGCCTCAGCCATCACCCACGCAGCAGAAAAGATAAGAAGATCAGCTACATAACATCACCGACGCTCTGGTGAAGCAGCTTCGCTCAATAACCTGACTATATTGTGGGATTTTTGATGGCAGGGGCTGATGTTGAAGCAATTCTCTTTATCGGAACTAGCGCTTGAGGCGTCCCGACCATTGGTCGCGCTGGACGAGCACGACGGCCGCATCAGTGATGGGTTAAAGCGCACCCTCGACATTTCCGTTTCACTGGGGCTTATCGCCGCGCTTCTTCCGCTGATGGCGCTAATCGCACTGGCTATCCGCTGCACCTCTCGCGGACCCGCAGTATATTCCCAGCGAAGACTGACCGTAGGGGGGCGACTCTTTACGATGTACAAATTCCGCACCATGACGCTCACCGCCGAAAGCGGCACGGGCGCGGTCATGTGCTCTGAAAACGACCCTCGCATCACTCGCCTCGGTCGCCTCCTTCGACGGACCCGTCTGGATGAGCTTCCTCAACTGCTCAACGTGATTCTCGGCGATATGAGTCTCATCGGCCCGCGTCCGGAACGACCGGAGATTGCCGCCCAGCTCGAGCATGAACTCCCGCTGATGAAACGCCGCCTCGAGGTGAAGGCCGGTTTGAGTGGCTTAGCTCAGGTTACCAGCGGCTACGCCGACAGCGCCGAGAGCTACCGTGAGAAGCTACTCCTTGATCTAGCCTATATTGATCAGCGTTCCTTGGCGCTCGATCTGCGGATTGCCGTTCGCACGCTATGGGTCATCCTCTCCGGGTTTGGCGCCCGATAAGCCCAAAGAAGGTTGAATAAAATCAAGCTTCAGTGCTGCACCCTCATTTACAGGTACTTGTCGTTTTTTGCTTGTCGACGCGCAAGGTCTTGGGTACCGTGGCGCATGTTCATGCAGGTTGAACGATCGCGGTCACAGCTTCGACCGTATCGGGCACCAAAAAACCTGGTTCCGCTCGCTGTTGTTTAAAAGCCGGTTGGTCATAACCGAGTTTCCCTCACTGCAAAAAGCGCCTCGGGGAAGCGGTTTTCCAACAAAGAGCAGAACCCAAACAAGGGTCTCTTTTCATCTCAAGCGGTCTGAGACCAACAGACCGCGCGGAGCATATCGCACACAAACGTTGTTGGTTTCGGTTCGAGCAGCCGAAAGCGCCACCATTTGGTGACGCCTACGGCAGGTGTGTGTCGAAAACCGGTGACTACGGGTTCAAGGGTCTCGTAGCAGCCGAACAATCAGGAAGTTCATGTTCATGCTGTTCAGAGTATCGCTACTTCTTTGTCTTCTACTGGCACTTCCGGCAACCGCTGCCGCGATCGGGGCCGAGGTCGATCTCACGTGGGAAGCTCCGGCCCGAAGCGAGGACGGCAGTGCTGCCCGCGACATTGCCGGCTATCGGATTTATTTCGGCATCGCGAAAGGTGACTACAGTTTTTCAGTTGATGTCGGTAACCGCACCTTCTACCGAGTCAATCGGTTGGGATTTGCCCGGACCTACTTCTTCAACATCACCGCCTACGACGAATCCGGAAACGAAAGTCGGTTTGGCAGCGAGCGAAGCGTGTTCACGAGGTCCCGCTATTCGCGAGCAGTCGATTTCAACTCGGATGGGGTGCCGGATCCCGACCGAGATGGCGACGGATTGAGCGATCTCGCAGAAGATTACTACGGAACATCGAAAGACCGTGGCGATACGGATAAAGATGGTGTGCTCGACGGTGCGGAGATCGAGTTGGGCACCAACCCGCTGGATCCCGGCAGTATGGTCGATGAAATTCCCACCGGAGGGTGCGCGCTTTGGAACTCGGCTTTCGGCGGCATCTGGAATGTGTTGGAGCAGAGCAACCTCGGCTCGAGCGAGCTCACGGTCAGCTCAGTCATGACCGACGTGAACGGCGCCGCTTTGCGTTCGAGCGAAGTAGAGCTACCGGCAGCTTCACAGCTTGACCACCTCGTGCACGAATGGAACGCACCGGGTACCTACGGGCAGGGCCAGGTCTGCTCGGCGCACGACGGCGCTCCCGGTACATTGGCCGGTCGGATCATCCACTATCTGCCCGAGATAAATCCGCTCAAGCCCCGACTCTTTCAATTCGCCTACGCAAGCTCGATGTCGAGCGGTCGGTATGGCGCTCAGAGCGTGCCGTATAACACTTTCAACCCCAGCCTTCTGCCCTGGGAAGCCGGGAACATCGCAGCAAACTGGCTCCACCTGTCGAACGCCGAAACGCGCGCGCAAGTAGGCACCCTCCGCTTCTTCGATGAGCACGGGGGACTGCTGGTCGAACATCCGATTGAGCTGCCCGCCATGGGACAGTTGCATCTGCCGCTCCACGGTCTCGGCGCAGGGCGACTCGGTACGGCACAATGGATCCCGGCAAACGGTCTACTAAGAAGCAGCTTACATCTCTCCCGGTATCTACATGACAATCCGACCGGGTTCCCCTCGTTCGACGCGGCAACCCAATTCCAAGGTGCGCACGGTTCGGGCGAGGAACTGTACGTCCCCGTCGATACAATCGGACGAAACGCCGTGATTGAGGTCATGAACACCGGCGACAGGCCGATCAATGTTTCAATGCAAATCGTAGGCGGCAGTGAAGAGAGTCGAGACGTAGCCCTGAACCCGCATTCCGTCTCTCACGTCCTGATCGATCCCGTAATCGGCGTCAACAGCGCGGGATTCGTGGTTCTCCGCTCCGACACACCGGGCAGCCTCGCGGCCTACGCAGTGCACTACGGACGACGCCCTGACGGCGGCATGCAATATCTCTATTCGATACCGGCCAAGGAAACGACCGGCAAAACACTTCGCGGCTCCTACAACACGTTTCTCGGCCAGTCATCGTGGCTAGTGGCAATGAGCCCGGTGCGCCAGCAAGTCCTGATGCACATCCGACGACCGGACGGCACCATCTTGGCAAAGGAGCATTTCGATATCGACGGCCTGCAGCTTATCGATCTGGGACGCTACACCGGGCCTGATCAAAACGGCATCGTCGAGCTGTTCCCACGTGACTCGAACTCTGTGGTCGCTTGGATCAACCGGGTGAAACCGTTCGAGTATGTCGTTCCGACAGAGATGCGCTAGGCGTCGATTGCGGCACACCGACACTTTTCTCGCCCTCCGTTTCTCGTCGCTGATCTCCTAGCCAGGCTTGGAACATCAGCACGGTCCACAATTGACTCGACATACTCACCTCCCCAGCTAGATGAGTACGCCAGGCTTTCTGAATCAGCTCCGCATTCAAAAATCCTTCGGCCCGTATACGCTCGCCGGAAAGAAGCTCCTCAGCCCAGGGCCGAAGCGGCCCTCTCAGCCATTCAGCCACCGGTAGGCCGAATCCTTGTTTTCGACGAACGAAATTGAACTGCGGGATATACCGGCGCAACGTCTCGCGAAGTATCCACTTGTCTCCACCGGGATTTTGCTTACAACGCAACGGCAGTCGCCACGCGAACTCCACCAGCTTATGGTCTAGGAGCGGCGCGCGAGATTCTAAGCTGACCGCCATCGTTGCTCGATCGACTTTCACCAGAATATCGTCAGGCAGGTAATACCGAGTATCGTAAGCCTGCATCCAGTCGATGAACTCGGCGTTCTTGGGCAAATCGAGCACAGGCTCCGCGCGCGAAGCTGCTCCAAGCACTGCTTTGAGCGCCCGCCCGGCTCGCCAATCGTTGTTCAGACTGCGATAGAGATCAGCCGAGGTAGCCGCAGATAGAAAATCGCCGGCAAGCGAAAATCGTAGGGCCGATCGTGCCGAAAATGGCTCCAAGAAGTCGGCAATGCTGCGACTACCACTTCCCAAGAGCGTTCGGAGCATCGTCGGTAGCCTTCGGCGCCGTTCCTCGAGGGCCTGCGCTTTACGATAGCGGCGATACCCAGCCAGCAGTTCGTCTCCGCCATCGCCGGAAAGCGCCACTGTCACATGCTGTCGAGCTAGTTTCGCTACCAGTAACGTTGGGAGTTGCGAGCTATCACCGAAAGGCTCGTCCCAAATCCTTGGAATCTCCGGAATCAGCGCTCTTGCGTCATCGGCAGTGACAAAAAGTTCGGTGTGATCGGTCCCAAGAAAGTCCGCCACTTCACGCGCATGAGGTGCCTCGTTATACCGGTCCTCATGAAAGCCGATAGTAAACGTCCGTATGGGCCGACTCGAACCGGCTTGCATGATGCTCACGATTGTCGAGGAATCTATCCCCCCAGACAGAAAAGCGCCGAGCGGCACGTCAGCGATCATCTGACGACGCACTGCCCCCGTGAGCAGCGCATCGAATTGTTCAATAGCCTCTTCGTCCCGTAGCTTGTCCCGGGATTCGATGCCGGTCCGAATGCAGCCGAACAACGACCAATACTGCTGCGGAGTGCCGGGGTTGGAAAAATCGCTGATGGTGAGGTACCCGCCGGGCGGCAACTTGCTGATTCCATTATAAATCGACAACGGCCCCGGCACGTATTTCAATTCGAGATAGGAGCAAAGCGCCGTTCGATCCACGTCTGCACTCCATTTCGGATGCGCGCGAAAGCTTTTCAACTCGGACCCGAAGTAAAAAACTCCGTTCAAGGTGCCGTAGTACAACGGCTTTTCACCGAAGCGGTCTCTTGCGAGCGTTAACTCCCGTCGCTCGCGATCCCAGAGAGCGATGGCGAACATCCCGGCAGCACGCTGAAGAGTGGTGACGAGTCCCCATTCCTCGAAGGCTGCCAACAATACCTCCGTATCCGATCCGCCGCGGAACGATTGGCCGCGGTGCTCCAAATCATGGCGGAGTTCTTGAAAATTATAGATTTCGCCGTTGAATGCGATGACGTAACGCCCGCTGCGCGAGCACATTGGTTGATGACCCTCCTCGCTCAAGTCAAGGATGGCAAGTCGGCGAAATCCCAGACACAGCGGCACGTCCCTATCGAGGTACACACCGCCATCGTCCGGTCCCCGATGAATCAAAGTGTCTCGCATCCCTATGAGGACACGTTGGCGCTCTTCCGGCGCGAGACTAGGGTCAACAAATCCAGCGAAACCACACATTTTTTGTTCTCTCGTTGCAAGGCTTGCGAATTATTACCAAAACACTTAGTAAAAGAGCAACCTCGAGGCCTGCCGGCTCGCACCGCAGCGCTTCGCTATCAGGAATGTCCGCTGTTGTTACGCACGTCCCCACATTCTCGTTCACTTCCCGAACCTGTTCGCGCACTGCTCAAGAAGCTCCAAGGAGAAGGCGTCGGAGCGGTTTTAGCTCGCGGTGTAGCCGGCGGCTTCTCGGTGAATATCCTTGGCGCGCTGATCGGCCTCGTGGCCCAGGCCGTGCTCGCCCGACTGATGGGCGGCGAGCAATACGGTATTTACGCATACGTCTTTACATGGCTGAGCGTTCTTAGCCTTGCGGCAAAGCTGGGGTTCGACACAACTCTCCTTCGCTACGTTGCCGCCTATAAGGCGAAGCAACAGTGGTCGTTGCTCCGCGGCTTGTTGATTCGCACCAATCAAATGGTTGTCGTCCTCAGCATCGCAACGGGAGTCGTAACGGCAATCGTAGTCGAACTACTTTCCGATCGGCTGAGCTCCGACCTTGTACGCACGTTCTGGGTTTTATGTCTCATACTTCCGCTAAGCTCACTCTGCTCCCTTCGCTCTGCGGCGCTTCGAGCACTGCGGAAGGTGGTACTCGCCCGTCTCCCGGATGAAGTGCTTCGTCCTACTCTCTTGGCGTGCTTGGCAGCGGGCTGCTACTTCGTCTTTTCAATCGAGGTCAATGCTCTCTTAGCGATGGTTTTACAGTCCGTTGCTCTGTTGGCAGCGTTCTTCATCGGAGCGTATTGGATGCGGCTCGCGATGCCCGACGAGGTATTTCAGAGCGCACCTGAATACGAGAACCGAGAGTGGATCCGCTATGCCGTGCCGCTGGTGCTCTTTTCTGCGATGAACGTCATCCTCCAACGTATCGACACCTTGATGCTCGGCGCATTCTTGGACACGACCTCTGCGGGCTACTATAGCGTCGCAGTACGCATTGCCAAGCTGATGGCCTTCGGTCTTGCAGCGGTCAATATGATTGCCGCTCCCATGATCTCCTCCCTCTACGCCCAGGAAAATATGGAGGAACTGCAACGAATGCTTCGCCTCTCCGCACTAGGGATAATGGCATACACGATCCCTGTTACGGCGGGCATGATTCTCTTCGGCAACTATTTGCTACTTATCTTCGGTGAAGAATTTGTCGCCGCCTATCCGGCACTGGTCATACTTGCCTTGGGCCAGATGATAAATGCTCTTGCGGGCTCCAGCGGCTATGTAATGACAATGACCGGCCATCAGAACATCGCACTTAAAATCATGAGTATCAGTGCGGTAGTGAATATTCTTCTGAACTGGCTGTTAATTCCTCGGTACGGGATGAATGGTGCCGCATGGGCAACGGCACTTTCTTTGGTTGGTTGGAACGTCGCGTTCGTGGTGTACGCACGTAGAAAGATAGGACTTCGAACGACAGTACTATGAAGCTCAGTGACAACATTTCAGAAATCTACGTAATGGGAGGCCGACAGAAGGCTGACGCAGATGCGAAAGAAGAGTGGTATCGTTACCGTGAAGGGCTAATCGTTCGCATTGATGCAAGCGGGAAGTCCGAAGTCTGCTTTCAATACGAATCCCCGCCAGAGGCGCGACCGGAGCATGAATTCTCGTGTCTCTTCAAGGCCGGCACCGTCACCCCTTCGGAAATGCTGGTCTGCACGCAAACGGAAGTCTTACAGCTCGACCTCCAGTTCGCGGTACAACGGTATGTATCTCTACCGCAGTTCAACGACGTCCATCATGTCGTGCGACGAAAATCCGGAAGCTTGGTCGCGGCGAATACAGGGCTCGATAGCGTAATCGAATTTACCGATTCAGGCGAAGTGCTGAACGAATGGTCCGCGCTTCACGAGGATCCGTGGAAGCGGTTCTCGAAGGACACGGATTATCGCAAAGTCCCAACCACCAAGCCCCATCAGAGTCACCCGAACTACGTCTTCGAACTCAACGATGAACTGTGGGTTACGCGCTTTGAGCAACGTGACGCCGTATCGCTCTCCAATCCCGATGCCCGAATCAACATTGCAATCGAGCGCCCGCATGACGGAATCGTCCACGAGGATCGCGTGTACTTCACCACGGTCGACGGTCATGTAGTTGTTGCGAAAGCGAGCCCAGATCGCTCACCGGAAATCTTCAATTTGAACGAGATATTCGCAACGAAACTGCCGCTCGGGTGGTGTCGGGGGCTAGCTGTGCTCGATCGAGATCAAGTCATCGTCGGATTCTCTCGCCTTCGAGCGACAAAATTCAGGGAGAACATTCGATGGGCGAAGTATCAGCTCGGCCTTTCCCGTCCCAAGCTTCTTCCAACCCGTATCGCACGTATCGACTTGAAACAGCGAAGAGTCCTCTGGACCGTAGAGTTGGAAGACGCGGGGCTCGCTGCCGTTTTTTCGATTCACCCGATCACGAGGTAGCAGAGCTTCCCAGCGGATATCCGTATTTTACCAACCACGGAGACGTGACGAGGGAAATCAACCTCTTTCGCCGACTCGGGAGTCTGTCTTTCCACTCCTCGTCGACTTTCAATGTCAGATTTCGGTTCATCCGCACACGGTTGCCGGCGACGGTATGACCTGGAGCAAAGGTTCCCCCTGCGTCCAATCGCTTCAGACAGTCGGTAAAATCAACGCCGCAGAGCTGAGATATTCGCTCCAGCTCTTGCTTAGGATTTGCCACAAAGTCTTCATACCGCACTTGCATCGCTCTATCCCCCATCCGACGAGACACGAGTGCGCTCACCACATTGGCTAGAATCCATTCGACTACCGTTTCAAGTAGCGCACGTGGTCGCTGCTCTGCTTGCACTCCGGCTCGCTCATCTTTCGCGAGCAACTTCGCCTTCGACCAAACGAAGCCCCTGGGGTCCCTGACAAGGTGGATAACGTACACATCAAAGCCTGCGAGGAGGGACAGGAAAAAACCTCTGGGAGGCTTCTTCGAGGAATCGACCAGAACAGGCTGTCCGCTCACATCCAGTATTGCATCGACAATAGCCCCCGTATCGCGAAGGTAGTCGCGGAACCGCGATTCGCTCTTTAGTCGCGCCGGGAAAACCACATTGCGAATCCTGTCGAAACGCCGCTGCAATTCCAAGTAGGACGGAATATCCGCGGTTGCCTTTTGTGACCAATTCTCTTTTACCGCGCTCCAAAAGGCGCAATCGCTGACGCGTTCGCCGCAGGCGCAATAGTGGTTCTCCGTCCATCCGCGGCCATGCAAGTGGACCAGCTCTCCCGTGCTTATCACCCCGGGGTTACTGCCGAGCAGTATGTCGAGCACTGTGGAGCCGCTTCTCCCCGCTCCCATCACATAGACTATTTTTCGCTTCATCTAACGATACCCACTACCCACCAGACTCGGCAGCGTCACCAACCACTGGAAATAATTGGAAATTCACACAAAGCGTCCGGGTCATTTGCGCAAAGATGCATCAAGTTTTATAGCTCATCCTCCCGAACGGCTTGCTGTATTAGCATACTTTCCAAAATCGGTTGCATGCGCATCACATTCGTCATTCAAGGCATGGGGCTCGGCGGGGCTCAGCGCGTTGCCTCCATTCTACTGAACAGTTGGGTCGAGCGAGGCCACGAGGTCTCCTTGCTGACGTTTGACGATGGTTCGCAAACACCGGCCTTTCACGTATCGGCCAAGGTGCAGTGGCGACGCCTACATCTTTCCAAAAAATCGTCTAACCCTTTCGCAGCACTCTTGCGTAATCTATCTCGGGTTTCCCTTCTCAGCCGCGCAATTCGAGAGAGCAAACCGGACATCGTGGTTTCTTTCATTCACCGGACAAATATTCTCACTTTGTTGGCATGTCGACGACTGAACGTGCCCGTGGTCGTGAGCGAGCGAATTGCACCGGGAGTACGCTCGATTGGAGCAGCTTGGGAATGGCTTCGACAAAAATGCTACCCGAAAGCAGCTGCGGTCGTCGTTCAGAATTACACGGCCCAGAAGTATTTCGAGACGATCTGTGGCAGCTGCCTCGTAATCCCTAACCCCGTTCCCATGCCACCGGATCGCCTTGGCACAAGCATTCGATCTGCGCCGCCTACCATTATTGCAATGGGACGGCTCGAGAGGCAGAAGCGTATCGACATCCTCTTGAGCGCGTTCGCGTTGACGCGGGCCGACCATCCGGAGTGGTGCTTGAGAATTTTGGGAGACGGTTCGCTCAGACACGATCTCGAGAAGATGGCGGTCTCCTTGGACATAGCTCCCGCGGTTTCTTTCGCTGGAGCGCTGAAGGACCCGTGGCCTGCGCTGCAAGAGGCGACCATTTTTGCCCACACCTCCGAACTGGAAGGATTCCCGAACGCGGTTTGTGAGGCGATGGCGGCAGGCCTACCGGTGATTGCGACCCATTCCCCTGGTGCGATAGGCGAAATCGTAACACCGGGAGAGACCGGCATGCT
The DNA here is from genome assembly GCA_020434415.1 of Bdellovibrionales bacterium. Classification (GTDB taxonomy): domain Bacteria; phylum Bdellovibrionota_C; class UBA2361; order SZUA-149; family SZUA-149; genus JAGRAW01. Next base: position 9,903 of record JAGRAW010000001.1, on the reverse strand, counting down.
TGTCGAATTAAACAACGCCCATGCCTTTGCCGCCGCTCTCAGTCAGCTCATGAGCGACCGTGAGGAATGTCGACGGATGGGCTCAAATGCGAAAAATTACGTGCAACGGTTTTCTGAACCGGACGTACTGGAACAATGGGAAGACCTGCTCCTCCGCTTAACCAAGAAAGCATAGTCTCATGAGAAGTTTCAATTCACAGATTCGAAAAGTCATTGCTCGGGGCCTTACTTCCACAAGCACGCCGCGATTTGCGCTGCTCGAGCGATATAAGACGAGCGCTCGATCCTCGCGAACCGAGGTGCTCGAGAGGCAGCGTAAGAAGCTCGAACTTCTTCTGAATCACGCCAACCGCCACGTCCCCTACTACAGAGACATGTTCCGAAGTCTGGGAATTACTTCAAACGGTGCCGTTGCCGTAGACGATGCTTCAGTGCTGGCACTCATTCCTCCGCTTTCTCGGAAAGACATCGTAAGCAATGCTGCCGCACTGACCGCAGAAGACAACGCTAACCGCAAGGTTTTCTCCAATAGCTCGGGCGGTTCGACAGGGGAACCTCTCAGGTTTCTCCAAGATCAGGGCTATGTCGAAGAACAATTTGCCCATCAAATGCTCCTTCGCACATGGCTCGATACTGAGCCTTTCGATCATATCTTGAAGCTTTGGGGCGCAGTCCGGGACACGTACGCCGGGGCGAAGCCGTTCGACGCGAAGCTGAAAGATTTCCTAAAGAACCGCACTACGCTCAATAGCTTCGAGATGGACCCCGCGACTATGCGGCGCTACTTGCGCATCATCGATGCTCGCAATCCCTCGTTGATAGTCGCCTATGTCAGCTCGATCTATGAGCTGGCTCGATTTGCCGAACGAGAAAACATCAAAGTGCAACCGCCGAAGTATATTCAAACTTCCGCGGGCACCTTGTTTGAACCGATGCGGCAGAAGATACAATCGGTCTTCAACTGCCCGGTAGTGAACCATTACGGGAGCAGAGAAGTCAGCGCCATCGCAACCGAATGCAGCGTCCAATCCGGTTTGCATATCCTCATGGAACACAACCTTGTCGAGATTATACGCGACGACGGCACCGTCTGCGACCCCGGCGAGGAAGGGGAGATCTGCATCACCAACCTAAACAACTTCGCGATGCCGCTCATCAGGTATCGCATCGGCGATCGCGGGACCATGGCGGAGTGGACGGACTGCCCCTGCGGCGTCGTCTACCGCAAGCTGCAGAACGTTCTCGGACGAACGGTAGACGTATTCAAAACGGCGAACGGCGAGGTCGTCGACGGCCGATTTTTCAATATGATCATCTATGGCACACCGGGAACAGAGCCGGTCACGCAATACCAAGTGATCCAGAAGGCTGTCGATGTAGTTGTCTACCGATTCATCGCAACGGAAAAACTCGCTGACGCGGTGGCTCAAGAAGTGGTCCGAGCAACTCGAATGGTGATGGGCAGTTCGTGCGAGGTGCGGATCGAGTACGTCGACCAGCTGGAAACTACTGCCACCGGTAAGCTGAGATACGTCATATCCGAGCTCGCAGAGAATTAAGGCACGGGAAGAACGGCTAGCCGGAAGCGGCCGCAAGGTATGCGTCCGCCGAAGACTCCACGCTGTAGCGTCGGCGGACAGTCGCGCGTGCTTCCGCAGTCGAGGTGCTTGAAGCGAGCACTTCGCTTATCGCCGTCGCCAATGCCGCAGGCTCTCCCACGGGGACAAGTCGCCCCAACCGCCCGTCGTCAAGCACTTCAGCGCTGCCTCCGGGACAGTCGGACGCTATCACAGGGATGCCTAAAGCCATGGCCTGGATCAGAACATTCGGCATTCCCTCATAGCGAGACGAGAGTACGAATACCTTCGACCTTGCGATATAGGCAAAAGGGTTGTCGACGAATCCGGGAAACGAAACATCTTCGGTCACACCTAACGCGTCGCTTTCTTGGATCAACGCATCTCGCAACGAACCCTCTCCGAGAATCACTAGTCGAACAGCTACAGTCTTACGAACCTGGGCGAATGCCCGTAACAGGGTGCTAAAGTCTTTCTGCGGATGAAGCCTTCCTACCCCGATAATCACGGGCGGCTGTGAAGGTTCGAACCAGGGGTCGGCCAAAGTCGCTGCTGCAAGTGTATCCAATTCGTTCGAGATAACGGGAGTCGGGAGCACGACAATTTTGGGCGCGAGGCGTGGTCCCAGCTCACAGAGCTGGCGAGCTACCTCCTGCGACACCGCGACAACTCGATGCGCTGCCGGATATAAAAGCGGTATAGCGCGATGCGTCAGATACCGTCCGATACTGAACCGCTCGGCGCGATATGAGGTTGACGGAGAATTCGCTTCCCGAATAACCACACGGACTTGTCTGCAGACCAGGCCGGCGAGAATAGCCGCCAAATTGCAATGCCCCATAGTGGAGTACAACACGTCCGGACAGTGCCCGCGTACATACCTCACGAGCGAAGGGATTGCTGTCAAAACTCGGCCCCGCCCCAACAGAACGACCTTGACCGTCTCTGGAACCAGCTTCCGCAGAGGACCCGCGTCCGAGACCACAAGCAAGTCGACTACAATGCCTCGACGTTGGAGCTCGTCAGCAAGCAAGATCATCGCCCGTTCTGCTCCACCACCTCGAAAGCTCGGGATGAAAATGCCAACCCGCCTCGGCAGCGCGCTGCCTGAAAAGGGCCGTTCGGTCTCTGGGGAGTGGACGTTGGGCATTTATCTCTCACTCATTTACTGATAATCAGAGGCGGTCTTAGTTGAAACGGGACTCGTTCAGCGCAGATTAGATACCGTTTTGCGTTTTTTTTCGCTAACGTTTGCCTCATTTTGCTTACTGCATCGTATTAGCTTGCCGGTCGAATCGCCCTTCTCTTCATGAACCAGCGCATCGTTTACAGACTCAGCTCGCTACTCTGCATCGCCTATGCAGGCTTGGTCTTGGTCTACTTCCTGACTACGGCCGATATCTACTTCTATCAAAGCGGCACCGTCCCGGTGCCGCCAATTCGTATGTTCGTCGCTTCATTCGCTCCGATGATGCTTGTCGTCCTGTTCCTCGAGTCGTTCCGACGACACCCGCTGTCCGGTATTATCCGCCTCGTCGGCCGAAACGTTGCGGTAATCGGCTGCTTCGCTTTGGTGGTAACCTGGGGTCTTTTGCTTTCGCTGCATCCTACGGCGTTCTGGGGGAGTGAGGGTTACTACATCAAGTCGCTTACTTACAATTTTCTGATTTTTGGCTCGGGACTTCTCCTACCCCTGTTTCCCAGCATACGAGACCATTGGCGCCGCTACGCTCTCGCTGCACTAGTATGCCTTTTGGGCTCGGTGTTTTACGATTTGTTCAATCCCGGCACGATGTCGAAGTCCGCGACGCGAGCTGCCGGATTCGCGATCAACGCCAATTTGGCCGCTCTCTTACTCACGCAACTCGCCGCAGTTTCTCTGGAATACAAGTATTCAAAACGCAAGAGAGATATCCCGATAATTATTCTGGTAGGGCTCGGCGTGTTCTCCACTCTGTCCCGCGGAGGTATGCTTCTGTATCTGGCACTTCTGGTTATATACGGCAGCAAGGTTTTAAGAGAATCCCGAGCATCAATGAAGAGAGTCGTCGCCGCTCTTGGAAGCGCGATGCTCATCGCTTCAGTCCTCTTCCTGTTGATCTCGTATTTACTTCAGAGCAGCGAGATGTTTAGCGCACGGAGGGCTCAAGAACGATTAGCAATGCTCTCGGGTGAGAGAGAACTTTACGCTTCGGACGATGCAAGGTTGGGTGCCGCCCGAGAATCTCTGCGACTGATTAACGAGGCACCGATTTTCGGTCATGGGACAGCGTTCAATCACACTATGGCCGTGTCTCCGCACAACCTCTACCTTCAGCAGTGGGTAAACAATGGGTTGTTCGGTCTTATTTGGTTTGTGTTGTTGTTGGTGGTGGCGTTCCGGGTGTTCAGGCACCGCGGCTTCGCTCCTGGGGAAGTGATGATAGTTGTAACAGCTCTCGCGAGCCTATTCAGTCACAACACACTCGACCAACGACCGTTTCTGGTCCTTTTTGGTCTGCTGCTTTCCGTTTCGCTGTCACTGCAAAACGAGCAAAAACATGTGTTTTTGCTCGCGGAAGAGGACTCTCTGTAAGACCACCCTCCGTCGAAAAACAGTTGTAATATCAGTGACATCCCTGAAAAGTCCGCCAAATACGGGCTGTTGCAGGTAGCTTGAAGCGCCCAAAAAGAAATAGCACTCTAAAGTCTAAGGCTGATACTGATCAATACCGATACCGCTAGGCGGGATAGGAAAGAATCATCTTCGTCGGGGTATCAGTCTATTAGTAATCTCCAGTCGATAGCCGTGGTTATTGCTGCGACGCAAGGTGTATCCAATGAATCAGGTTCAGAGTAATTTCTCCCGCTTGCTCTTATTTACCGTGCTGCTTATCGGTGCTGCAGACTCAGCGCGAGCCCTTCCAGCTTTTCCCGGGGCGAAAGGCTTTGGTAGCGACACGGTCGGTGGCAGCGGACGTCATCTCTCCAATCCATCAACAACGGTATTCAAGGTTACCAACCTTAACGACACCGGCAGCGGATCCTTGCGGAATTGCGTAGAAGCGTCTGGACCGCGAGTCTGCGTCTTTGAAGTGTCAGGTACCATTCGAGCTTACGAGCCGGTCAAGATCAAGAACCCGTACATCACAATCGCCGGCCAAACCTCCCCCTCCCCTGGAATTACCATTCGGGGAGGACGGATAATCATCGAAACGCATGACGTAGTTGTACAGCACATCAGAGTCCGTGCGGGCGACGACCCCGCAAATCAAGTTGCTGAAGAGCCACAAAACCGAGACGGACTGTCGATCCTCGGTTTCAACCCTGTCTACAATGTTATTGTCGATCACGTTTCCGTGAGTTGGAGTATCGATGAGCTCATCTCCCTCGGCGCGAAGAGCGCTGGGGTACGCGATGTAACGCTCAGCCACGTCATAGGTGCCGAAGCTCTCACTTGCTCCATTCACCCTGAAGGCTGTCACAGCATGGGGCTATTGATTGGTGAGGGAACAAAGAACATTACTATTCACAATTCATTATTCGCGCATAACGGGGACCGAAACGTCAGGCTGAAGACCGATACGGAACTCGAATTTGTGAACAACGTCGTCTACAACTGGGACAACGGTGCTGGACGTACAATCAACGGGGCTGACTCGACTTCGAAGGTGCAGAAATTCGACATTGTCGGCAACTACTACAAAAAGGGTCCAGAGTCGGGGAGCGGTTCGCCCTACATTCTCCGAATCGCCAGCAATTTGCATTCGAGCAGCCGTTTCTATGTAGTAGATAACATCTGCCCGCAAAGAACGAGCTCCTCGCAAAACGACTGGGCGGCCGTTGATTCGTCGGTACCAGCAAACCCGCATCGCAGTTCGAGCCGCGTCACGCCAAGCGGAACGCTTTCAAACCCTCTGTCAGCCCAAGAGGCCTTCGACTATGTCCTTGCTAAAGCCGGCGCCCGACCAGCGGATCGCGACGCGGTAGACGTTAGAATCGCGAACGACGTGAAGAAAGGAACAGGAAGCCACAAAGACTGCGTTTCTGGCTGCTCAAGGAGTGCAGGGGGTTGGCCGTCGTCGCCGGTCAATCGACGGACCTTGACCATTCCCAGCAATCCGAATGGAGACGCCGGAAACGGGTACACTCGCCTCGAAGCCTGGCTTCACACTTTTTCTGGCGAAGTGGAAGGCGGCGGAACAGATACCGTACCGCCTATGCCCCCGGTCATAATTGGAGTTGAGGTCGTCAACTGATTAGCAGAGTGCTGAAAAACTTCATTCCTGCACTTCCCTTCTTCAGACGACACTCCGTCTCTCAGCCGTTCTTAGCCAGGCTCCGCCTCCTGGTTAAGAACCGACGAGAGACGGTCGCTTCACCCTCTCCGCTGCGTTGAGGTCCGAACGGCAGCCGCGAGAGGCGGAGTAGCACCGCTAGAAGTCAATTTCTCACCACCCTTAGACCTACGACCAGGTCTTTGCCTACCGGCAGTCCGGAAAGAAAGACGCGGAAGCGGCTTTCCTGGCAATCTGCTAGATTGGTTCGTCAGTTTTGAGCTTATCACCCCTCACTCTCGGACTGCTCGTGACCGAAACCACACCCCACTCTCCGCCGGCCAAAGCGATCCTCTTCGCAGTAAGCGCTGCGGTCCTATGGAGCACCGGCGGTGTGCTCATCAAGCTTGTTGACTGGAATCCCATCGCTATCGCAGGGAGTCGGAGCGGCATCGCTGTCTTGGTGATGCTGGCAGCATTCGGTCGACCACGACTAACCTGGACGCGCGAGCAAGTCATGACGGCGATTGCGTATGTGTTCATGGTGGTGCTCTTTGTGGTAGCGAACAAGACAACGACTGCGGCGAATGCCATTCTGCTTCAGTTTACAGCACCGGTGTGGGTAGCGCTATTTAGCCCATGGTATCTGGGGGAACAGCCCAGCCGAAGAGACTGGTTGCTGCTGCTGATGATGCTGGCCGGCATGACCCTGTTTTTCATGGACAGCTTGGATGGCGGCGCCATGCTGGGAAACGGTTGCGGCATTTTGAGCGGCGTGGCTATGGCATGGATGGTGCTTGGCTTGAGGAAGCAGAAGGACGCACGACCGATTGATTCGGTTATCTTGGGGAACGCGCTGACATTCCTACTCTGCTTGCCCGCGGCGTACGGCCCGATGATTGACCTACGCAGCGTGGTGGGGCTGATTTGCTTGGGCGTATTTCAGCTCGGCCTCTCCTACATCTTGTATTCGCAAGCGATTCGGCATCTTCGTGCGCTCGACGCGATGCTTATTCCCATCCTTGAGCCGCTATGCAATCCGATATGGGTCATGCTGGTGGTCGGCGAACGTCCGGGTCCCTGGGCGCTTATCGGCGGGGGAGTGATCCTTTCAGCTGTTCTGTTTCATTCAGCACTTGGCATGCGAAGGCGCGGCCACATCGCTCGAGGCCCGATGGGGCGCGGTCGGAAGTCGCGTGCCTCGTAACGAGCCCCCGCGGAGCTAGGTCTTTCGGTGAACGACTGAAGGGTTCGCTACGAAAGCACCCGTAGCTCTGTTCCCGTGCGGTGGCGACTAACAAGCGCAGAGGTTCGCCGCGGAAGGCAGGATGTGCTTGGGTACAATCCGCATGCGCTCAATATCCTGCTCATTGTGCACACCGGTCAACACGAAGATACCGTCGATACCGACTTGTTGTGCGCCATGTATATCCAGATCGAGCACATCAGCCACCATGGCACAGGAAGCTGCCGGTAGCCCGATGCTTTCCAGCGTCAGTGAAAAGATGGTTTCGTGAGGCTTGCCTGTTACCCAGTCGGGAGATTTCCCGGTGCAGCACGCCAGCGCCGCAACGCTGGGGCCGATACCCGGCATGAATCCCTCTTCCGTAGGCAGGAGAGGGTTTTCGTTGCACGCAAGAAACTTTGCCTGATCGAAGTAGATATTCTGAAACGCCTGGCACAGTTTCTGATATGAAAACTCTCGATCGTAGCCGACAACGACCCAGTCTGCGTTTCGCTCTACCAGCGTATGGCCTGCATCCCGTATCTCTCGCTTGAGATCCTCGGTCCCCATCACATGCACTTTACAGGAACCGAACTTCCGACTTAGCGCCATCGCTGCGGTCGAGGCGGAGGTCAACACCTCGGAGAGCTCTGCTTCGACTCCCATTGAGAGCAGCTTTTCGCGCTGCGTCTGACGATGCTGACTGGCGTTGTTGGTGAGGAAGCGTACCCTTCGGCCTGCGCGGCGAAGAGCGTTTATTGCGTCTGCCACTCCCGGTACGGGATCCGTGCCGAGCCACACCACGCCATCAAGATCGAAGATGTACCCCTCGTAACGACCGGCATCCGTAATCGAACGACGATTGTCCATCAGTCCTCTGCAAGCTCTTCGGTCTGCTGACGAAGCTTCTCGTGCTGAGCGTTCAGCTTCTCTCCCGCAGCTCTCGCCCGCTCCTTCGGCTCATTGACGTATTCTTTGATCACATTGCGTTCAGGCTTTTTGCCCATACCGCCTTCACAACCCAAGAAGACGGCGCAGAGCAAGACGCTTAGCACCGGAAGAATGTAGAGTTTCATAAGGGCTCGCTAGTCCAAGTGATACAAGTTTTCAGTCTGACACAGTTCCGCTCGTTGTCGTATTTTCGCATCGGGAGATTGCAGACTTTCCTTGAGGAATTCAGGATGAGCGACTAGGAAGCTCCGCATCGAGGCGTGGGGATCGGCAAGGAAGTCGCACAACATCCGATGCTGCCCGCTGTCAATCAAGTTGCGTTCGAGTGCGGAGTCGAACAGCCCCGTGCTCACTTCGAACAAGCTCTCACAAACCGTGATATTCACGGCTGCCAAATTTTCTCGACCGCCTTGCACTCGATCCACGCAATTCAGCGCCCAGAGAAGGCGTCCGCCTTTTGCTTCAATCGCCGGGACCCACTTTTTCGTGTAGCTCGACGCGACCGTCAGCAGGTCTGCGACATTCACCACGTTCGCTCCGCGCAGCGAGGTCACCTCCTCGCCCTCGTCAGAACAAATTTCGAGATCGTTGTAGATGTAGAGGCACGGCTTCTCGAGCTTCTCTGCCAACATCGGTGCGAAAAACCAGTCGCGCCGCTGTCCACCTGCAACGTGCGTGACCTCGGACAAGGGTAGAACTTCTGCGGCAAGCGCGGTAAGCTGATCGACCACAGCTTTGTAGATCGCATGTTCGGCATACAGAGCGCGCAGTTGCGCGAGAAGCTTGGCTGGAAATGTTCTTGCGTCATCGGCGTGGGCGTCAATGAACGAGAGAAGCGATTCGGCTGCGCCGGGCCCGCCGCACAGGTAGTGCGCCGAGATGAAGTACGGGCCGATGAGCCCCGACGTAAACCAAAACGGCTTGTCCGATGGGGCGACCCGGAATGCCTCAGCTTCAAACAGCCAAGCGATATCTGCATTCGCTTGAGCTTCCCAAATTGCCTTCGCTCCTTCGTCCGCCATTCGCCCTCCTACCGGCCTTCAGGCCCATACTGCCCCCACCTGTGTTGCAGGGCAGAAATTTTACTGCTTTTATACCCTAAGATGCTCACACTTCAACTCTAGTGCTTTCATGAACCGATCCGTGCGCCTACTTCCCTACTTCGTGATTTTGCTGGTTGCGTGCTTTGCGGCCGTTTTGAGCCCGTCGTCCGCCCACGCTCGGGACGACCGGCTCGTCTTCAAGGTGAAGGAGGTGTTTAGCGACGGTAAGGGAGGACGGATCTGGCGTCAGTGGCGACAGTCCATTCCGGAGCGGACCGTCGAACGTGTCGAGGTAGTGCTCACACGGGTTTCAGGGGGGGATGATACCTTCGTCAATCTGCGCTACGGCGATGGAGAAACATTCGAACATGGGAAGCAGTTTCATGTCCGCGCAGACCAAAAGGAAACGGCGGCATGGGAGGTCTCGGCCCCTCCGCTCGGACAGCCGCTGGTGCTGAATGCCTATAATGGCGAGGTTCGAGTCGACAAGGTCATCGTTTACTACGACAAGCCGGGTGGCGCAGCGATTCAGAGGGACGTCGAGGACCGATGGTCCAACGCAGGAGGCGGTCGTCGGCAACCTGATGGGAACAGCGAATACGGCAGCGGTAAAGGCGACGGTGAGGGGGATATGGAGGAGCGATGCCGCCGTGCGCGACGAATTCGCCCGCCGAAGATCGAGGTGGGCCGGGTGAAGCCCTCGGGCGGCCTCTTCTCGAAGAAATATCGCGTCGAGGGATCGATGTACGGGGCATGCATCGAAGAAGCCGGTTATTTCGAAAACGGTCGCCTGAAAGAACGAGTGGAATTTCCATTTACCGATGAGTTTACTCGGCAAGAATTCAACGTCA
>JAGRAW010000019.1 GCA_020434415.1 Bdellovibrionales bacterium | reverse complement strand
ACAGCTTTCAGCCCTTTCTTACGAAGAAACTGAATCGCTTGATCCATGTCGCCGCCTGTTTCCTGCAATGCCTGTTTGCAGTCCATCATGCCGGCGCCGGTCACTTCCCGGAGCTCTTTCACCATTTGCGCTGATACTTGAGTCATTGTCTTGAATTACCCCTTCGTTTGGTCCAACTCATGACGTGCCATGCACGTCGGCACTGACGGCAAAAGGGGCGTTTCCTCCAGGAGTGCTCGACGCACTACTGTTCGGAGGACGCCCTGTTCGGAGGACGCCCCTTCCGTCCGCAACAAATCAAAAACCGTGGGAAAGTGTAGCGAGCCTACTCCTGCTTGCTTCCGGCAGCCTCGCCGGCATCCGGCGTTTCGCTCGCTTCAGCAGCAGGACTCTCGGCTGCAGGCTCGGACGTGGTGCTGCTAGCCGCTGCTGTCGCCTGCGCACCGCCCTTGTCTGCTCCGCGAGATGAACGACGGCCGCGCACGCTTGACTGCACGTCACCGCCGCCTTCCATTGCCGACTTACGCTCGTTGTAGACTTTCCGTCCTTCCATGACCGCATCCGCAACCGCCTCACAGAAGAGGCGAACGGCCCGGGTCCCGTCGTCGTTTGACGGAATGGCGTGAGTCACAGCCGTAGGATCGCAGTTCGTATCGACGAGTGCGACTACCGGAATATCGAGGCGCTTCGCTTCACGAATCGCGATATCTTCTCGGCGAATGTCAATTACGAACATCAACTGAGGAGCGGCATACATGTCTTTGATACCGCCGAGCGAGTAGTAGAGCTTGTCTCGCTCGCGGGACATCATCAGCCGTTCTTTCTTGGTGTAACGCGAACCGGTACCGTCCTGTTGCGCACGCTCCTCTTCGCTCAGAATCTCTTCAAGCTTGCTCATCCGAGCGATGCTTTTGCGGATCGTCTGGAAGTTGGTCATCATGCCGCCGAGCCAACGCCGCGACACATAGTGCGCGCCGCAACGACGAGCTTCGGTGACAACCGCATCTTGTGCCTGTTTTTTCGTGCCGACAAAAAGGACACTTCCACCTCGGCTTACCACCTCGACGATTGCGCGACGAGCGGTCTCCCAGGATGAAATCGTGCGGGGAAGATTGATGATGTGGATGCCGTTGCGCGCACCGTAGATAAACGGTGCCATCTTCGGGTTCCAACGCGCTGTTTGGTGACCGAAATGGACGCCGCACTCGAGCAAATTACGGAGAGTAATTGCGGCAGGCTCGCGCGGTTCTATCGCGGCTTCGAGCTCCGCGGGTGAGATATACATCGCATCCCGCTCGGCAGGCGCCTTGCTCGGCTTACCCGAGCGAGACTGGCCATCGTGATCCGAAGCACCGTTCTGCGCTACTCCATCGACAGCGCTTTCGACGCGCGACTCTCTTCGTCCAACTGCTTCGTATCGCTCCGATGCAGTGTCCTCGCTTTCTCCGCCCGAGGCAGCAATGTGTTCTGATGTCCCTTCCACTGTTTTGACCTAACTTTCTTGGTTAATCCCTCCCTCTGCGCAAACAGTTGCAGGACCACCGAATCTTCCTTCTCGTGTCGAAAGAAGTCGCGTCACAAAAGAAGCAGCGGATGTAACCCGCCGTCGCAATTGATCTACGAAATGTGGTGTACGGCTGCCGGGCGTTTTGCGGTGGCAACTGACCATGCTCCCGTCAGCACTCTGCCACCCCATCCCAAGCAGACTCCTCGGTAGAGTACCTACTGCCACCGGTGCATCGAACTTCCGCATTTGCGGGGTTCGATGCGGAGTGTCAGCAGAACGCTCCGAGGCCGCGCCCTCAGGAGTTCATTTCTGCTCCGATAGCTCCTTGTCCCAATCCGGCGAGCTCTATCGAGCTCCGGGTTGAGTAAGAAGCGACCAAGCAGAAAGCGCTCGTTGAGGACTTCCTGCAACTGCGTTACTTAAGCACCAAGAAAACGCAGAGGCGTGTATACTTTAAACAGCTCGGCAAGCTAGCATGTCGAAGTACGTGATTCAACAGCTAGTGCACGCTACCATCGGCCGAATGGCTGACAGTATACCGTAGGTTATGAACTACGTTTGAAGAGTTTATCACTCTTTTGACGAGCGCTGCAGTCAAAAACTCCCAAGCTTCAGACTAAATTACTCAACTTTTTGCCTTTCTCGCAATAAACCTGGAAGCTGCCTCCAAAAAATACAGAGGTGGGTGCCAGTTTATGTCTCGAGTCCGATTCATCGGACGTGGGACTCAGTGGGGACTCAAAGGCGCTCAGTAGAAGCTATTTGGGGAGGCGCTCCAGCTTTTTACCCGGTCCGCAGCAGAAGACACCTGGGACAAGGGACCGAAAACTCTGCTACATCCTGCTCTCATGAAAACCACGGAGCCCGAGCCCACCCCCCATTCGCCAGTACCCTCCCCCGACACAGCTCCAAAGGCCCTCAAGGAACGCCCTGGCGGCGTCGCGCGAGCCACTGGCGTTGTCGGGCTCCTCACGGTCGTCAGCAGGGTATTCGGACTCCTGCGTGATGTCGTCGTCGCTGTGTATTTCGGAGCGGGCTACTCCACTGATGCATTCTTTGTCGCCTTCAAAATCCCGAACCTACTCAGAAGACTAGTCGCTGAGGGCTCCCTCGCGGCGACTTTCGTGCCCGTCTTTACCGATGAACTCAACAAGTCCGAAGAAGCTGGTCGTCGTGCTCTCGGCTCGGTCACCACCTTTACCGTGCTGCTCACTGCCGTGCTGACAGTTTTCGGTATGCTTTTCGCTCCGGAGCTTACGGACCTGTTCGCGCCAGGGTTCGCAGAGCAGTCTGATAAACGTGATCTTGCTGCCGATCTGCTCTGGTTGATGTTTCCCTACACCGTGTTGGTCAGTTTGTTGGCGCTCTCGGGTAGCGCCCTTAACGCACTGGGCCATTACGCTGGACCTGCGGCAGCTCCGGTGATCTTGAACATTTCCCTCATCGCGTCCGTGTTCCTGCTGGCGGGGTCGTTCCACGAGCCGATTTACTGCCTGGGTTGGGGCGTGCTGATCGGCGGTGCCCTGTCGGTCGTCCCACAGATCATCCTCTTGAAGCGTCGCGGGTTCCCGATGCACCTTCGCTCGCCGTGGGGTGCAGAACCCGTGCACACACTCGTACGCCTTATGCTTCCGTCGATAATCAGCGCGAGCGTGTATCAGATTATGGTGTTTATCAACACGCTCCTCGCTTCGATGCTCGAGGAAGGAAGCGTTTCCTGGCTCTACTACGCCGACCGCGTGTTTCAGTTTCCGTTGGGAGTTTTCTCCTTGGCCTTAGCAACAGCAGTGTTGCCGGCATTTTCGCGGCTCGTGGCCACGAAGCAGTATGATCGCCTGGGACGGCAGGTAACCTTTACCCTGAACTGGCTCAGTTTCATCTGCATCCCTGCCACCTGCGGCCTCGTGCTGTTCTCCCGACCGTTGGTCGAAGCGTTCTATGAACACGGCGTTTTCTCCAACGACAGCACGGTTCAGACCGCATCGGCGCTTTGGGCATTTAGCGTGGGACTATTGCCAATCAGCCTTCATAGCGTGCTGGTCCGCGCATTTCTTGCGAGTAAGAACACGAAAACCCCCGCGATGGTTGCATGTGGGGCCATCATGCTCAATATCTGCTGCGCCTTCTTGCTCATGGGACCACCCCACGTCGAGCCGGACAGCGGGCTCGCTGCTGCCATTGCGAGTCTGCAGTCGTCGGTTACGATGTTCGACATGGGGCACGCCGGGCTTGCGCTAGCGGGAAGCCTCGCCTCCCTCGGCTCCGCTACCGCGCTACTGCTCCTTCTCCCGCGTATCGGGATTACACTTGACCGCGGCGACTACCTCCGCTCGAACCTGCGCACCATTGGAGCAGCAACCGGAATGAGCATCGTGCTCTACGGCGTCTTGCTACTGGGATTGAGCAGTCTCTCGACGCTACTCCTCGGTGTGCCATTGGGAATGGTGGTATTCGCCTTCCTTGCCTACCTCTTCGGTTCTCCCGAATTGGAAGAAACGTTTTCCGTAGTGAGGAAACTTTTTCGCCGAACCGGCGAATAGTCTCTTGGAACCAACGAACGGAACAACGTAGCGCTTTGTCGCCTGTGGACCTGTTATGCAAAGCACCGAGTCAGTCTCGGAAGCACCAGTACTGGAGCTTTGTCTCGAGCCCCCTACTTTCGGCTGTGGAAGCCTCTTACCTCGCGCGGTTGCTGCAGAAAATTTGCTCAACGCTGCCCATGAGCACGCCGCGACCATTCTGCGCGGGGCCGCGGTCGAAGCAGAAGAAATCCGGAAGGCGGCTCATCAAGGGGGGCTTCGTAGCGGCAGGCGCGAAGGCCTGTCGCGGCTGATCGATTTGGCTAGCCTAGAGCGACAAATTGTAGAAAACAGCGTCAATCGCCTGCTGGAGGTTGTGAGCGACGTGGCGGAACAGGTGGTGGGCCAAGCGCTTTCTGAGCAACCTGAAGCACTTTCCGCAAGAGTCACACGTGCTCTGCAAAGGCTGATGCCGAGCGCCAAGCCTCGCCTCTTTGTCGATGCGGAAACAGCCGCGGCGTTCGTATCCCGCGCCGACGACCCGCAGTTTGCACTAGGACGAATTGACGGACCGTTCCCCGATCCGACGCTCCCACTCGGCTGTGCGCGGCTGGAGAGCGAATTTGGGACCATCGAAATCGATCCCGAAGAGCATTTGCGTTCCTTGTTGTTCTACCTGAAAAAACACCCTACCTACCTTATTACTCACGCTCCTCCGGAACCAGATGAATAGACCTGCTCTTGCGACCGCGCTTGAGCAGGTGGCGCCCGGGCTCGTGGCCGGGCGAATCACCGGTTCAAACGGCACCTTGTTTCGCGCAGCGATTCCCGGCGTCGCCCTCGGCGACATGGCGGTTGTCGTCAATAGGTATGGCAGAGAGTTCATTGCCGAAACTGTCGCCCTCCACGGAACCGAAGTGCTGCTCAGCACTTTTCAGGAAGCTGAGGGAGTCATTGTCGGGGGTCGGGTTACTAGCCGTGGCTGCGCACGAGAGTTCAGCATCGGAGAAAATGTCTTGGGCAGCATCCTCGGTGCAGACGGGGAAATCCTTCGTAATGCCGTTCAGCCACGCGCAAGACGGCGCTTCCCGAGTACTTGGGTTGGAGTGAGCGAACGTGCGCCGTGTCCCCTATTACGTGCGACAGCCCCCCGTCCGCTTCGAACGCAGCTTCGAGTTTTCGATGCCTTCACGCCTGTTGGCATCGGACAGCGGTTAGGCATATTCGCGGAACCGGGCGTGGGGAAGTCAAGTCTACTTGCCGCCTTGGCGCGGCATGCCTCGGCTGACATAAAGGTCATTGCACTCATTGGAGAGCGAGGACGGGAGATCGCGGAAGCCGCCGAGCAGTTTCTTGCGGTTGATTGTCCGGCTGATACGGTCATCGTTGCGTGCAGTAGCGCCGAGCCGGCTGTCGCGCGCATCGCAGCATTACAAACTGCAACTAGAATTGCCGAATACTTTCGCGATCAGCAGTGCGACGTCCTGCTTTTGGTTGACTCTCTCACCCGCGCCTTTCGAGCTTACCGTGAGCTCGGTCTAGCTGCAGGAGAGCTTCCCGTGCGTCAGGGATACCCGCCGTCGGTCTTCGCAAAGCTACCGCCATTGATCGAACGAGCCGGCGCAACCATGAATGGCTCGATAACTGCGATCTATACGATCCTGCAGAGTTCGGACTTCGACCAGGATCCCTTGATCGATGAAGTGCGGGGCCTACTCGATGGACATGTGGTGTTAAGCCGTAAGCTGGCAGAGAAAGGGCATTACCCCGCCGTGGACGTGTTGCGCTCTCTTTCGCGCTTTGCACCGCGGCTTCTTACCGAAGAAGAGACAACAGCGGCTCGTTTGCTCCGACGCTATGTAAGTGATCGTCAAGATGATGAGGAGTTTAGTCGCTTGGGCGGGAAACCGTCGATAGCGTCATCTCACTTACAAGAGCTGGATGCGCGTTTAGACGAGTTTTTGCAACAGGAGCTAAACCTACCAACGCCATGGGAGGTGACGCGGGCGAGATTGCTCGAGCTCGGACGGATGGCGCTGGCGACGGTGGGAGAGACCGCCAGCGACGCGGAGCGCACGAACGATGCAGCTTAGAGCGCTGCGCTCGAACGCAGACAACCGTTCAAGTTGCAGAGCCCTTCTCGCCTCTGCTTAGGCTGCCATGCTCTCGTCCGATTTCGGTTTGCCGGCGCCCTCACGCATCGGACTTCGCTCCGTCAACCCGACGACGGTTCGGATCGTTCTCGGACAGAGGTCGAGGTGGTAGCACACATTGAGAAAAGAGAAGGCATACAGCTCGTCTGTAGACAGGAAGTAGCGTCGTGCATCTCGATACGGCTCTCCGCGCTTGCGGATGTCTTCCATCGCCGTTCGCAAAACCGCCCTCATCAAATTGCGCTCTGCCTCTGCCGGATCTCGGTGTCGATGGTCGTCGTATGCTGCGTATATTGCCGTTTCGCGATCCACTGTGCCCCTTTTCGTCGTTTGAAAGTTCGGTCTCGCCTGGCTCGACGAACCTCTTCTATCGCTTAGATGAAGTATCGGAGCCGAAGACTCGTTTCTTGAGAAATGAACTCTGAACAACAGCCAACCGTTCAAGCATTCGCCTGAGATAGCCGATAGTTAGCTTTGAGAACGTGGCTCGCTGTATGAAATGATGGCTTCGTCAAGCGCTAATTCTCCGGAATGAAACAGATTCCGGGTATCGGCGTCTAAACAAGAGCTGTGCAGAGTGAACCGGCAGGACGCTGGAGCAAGACCATGTACATCAAACCGACCGATCCGCAGATAACGAATCGCAGCAACGAAAAGCCGAAGCGACTGCGCCCTGACGGAGCGCGAGACTTCGCCGAAGAAGTCGAAGCATTGCTCGACACCGTGTCGATCGAACATATCGACCCCGACCAGCAGAAAAAAGAGCGCGAACGCTCAAGAAATCACCGTCGACAGCCAGGTCCAGACTCCGAACCCTCGACCAGCACACTCAATATTGTGATTTAGACGATTGCTGCCTTCACCTGCGGAACGGTGACCAGGAACCCGGTGACCAGGAACCAGGTTCCTCTCCACACCTCCTCTCCACACGCCTCCCGGCCGGGCGGCCAGGCGGCCAGGAACCGGGTTCCTTTTCGCACCGTTCCCCCCGCCCACTCCCAAATGTCCGACTAAACACCCGCGAAACTTCCTCCCGCACCCGGCGACAAGTTCTCATTACTACTTTCAGCCGAGGCCCAGCTCATGCCCAGTCCACGCAAATTCATGCCCCACGAGAGCATTCTGTTTGTCACCACTCGCACCGAGGAAGGTCTGCCCTTTGTGCAGAGCCTCATTCTCAACTTCCTCCTCTGGGGTATCCTCGCCAGGGCACGAAGCCTCTTCGAAGTCCGCATCTGCCACTTCCTTTTCATGAGCAATCACCTGCATCTGCTCCTCATGGTCCGTTCACCTGAGGATCTCCCGGACTTCATGCGCTACATCAAGACGGAAAGCTCGCATGCGGTGAACAAGCTGTTGGGACGGAAGAAGAAAACAATTTGGGAAGAGGATTACGACGCACCGCAGCTGCTCACACCCACCAAGGTGCTTCACTACATCAAGTATTTGTATCTCAATCCGGTGCGGGCAAGACTCGTCGACAGTATCGAGGCCTATCCAGGAGTTTCGAGTTGGCGGCTATTCAAGAACGACCTTACCGTTACCTACCACCCTCGGGTACCTCGCTCGCTGATCCGCGAACTCCCGCTTCCTGCTCTCAGCATCAATGAACAGCGTCGAATCGTCTCTTCTTGGGAATGCCTGGAACTGAAAATGAACAAGCTCGTGCTCGAGCCATGGGCCTGGGTCGAGCGCTTTCCGGGTATCGATGTTGCAGAAGCCAAACAACGTCTGCTGAACGATATTACCAAACTGGAAGCTCGGTATCGTCGAGAACGCAAGCGCAAGAGACAGAACGTCGTTGGACCGACTACGCTTCGTCGTCAGAGTATGCTCAAAGAGCATACCCCTGAGACCCGAAAACCGAGAGTATTGGTCTTTTGTGAGAACCCTGAGCTAAAGAAGCAGTATCTCAAGCTCTACCGCGAGCTCTGCAAGAAATCCTCTGAAGTCTACGAGCGCTGGAAGCTAGGAGACTTCACACCGCGCATACCGCCGGGCATGTTTGCCCCATCGCTTCCGGTCTACTGCTCCAGACTCTGGCTGTAGCGTCTTTCGCTCTGAAATCTGCCGGGCAGAACAGGCTTCCTACGAAGAGGCGGCGGAGCAGTACGTCCAAAATCTCTCGTTTTGGGGCAGTTGCCGCTGGACTCAGCCTTTGTGGACGGCTCCTGCGCTCAAAATCCCGGTTTGCCCGCGTTTGCTCCGGCTGGGAGGCGATCGAGGTCAGACGCCGGCGGCGGAGGTGCGCGGGTAAATCCAGGAACCCGGTTCCCGGGAGAAGAAGGGCTCCCGGGAGGGGCTACGGTTGGCTTGGAGCGGGTAGCGGTGCTGGGCCGGCAGAGCCGGGTGCGGTGGTTGGTGCTTTGGACTCCATGGCGAAGCCGGGGGAGGCTAGCAGCCACTTTTCGCCGGACTTTACGAAGCGAACTTCGTGGGTTTTGGTATCGCCCTGGTACGATGACGAAAGTTCGACCGTTGCTTCTTCTCCATCGACTTTGGATTCTCCGACGGTGTATTCTGTCTCCGAGATGCGCTTTTTCATTTCGTCTTCGCGCTTTTGCATTTCGGTTTCCATCTGGGCCATTGTCGCCTGAATCATTGCCTGCTGATCAGGACTGGCTTCGCCCAGACGTTTCTCGACGTGCCGTCGCATCATCGCCGACGGGTCCTGCAGCATTTCTCGGTAAAAAGACTTGAGATCTTCCGGACTGCCAATCTGCATCATCGTCTTCTGATCTGCCGGGGCTTTACTGAAGGCTGTTTCCCAATCGACGTATTCGACGATAGGAGCGGTGTTCGACTCCGCCTTGATCTTGGTCACAATCTCCTTAAGCACGTCCTCTGGCGTTTCGGCAGCAGCGGTTGAAACCGCGTTCAGAGAGCAGAAAAGAACCGCCCAGCAGCAAGCTGAATAACGGATACCTGAAGTGAAAAGCGAGGCTGAACTGATGAGCGAAAAGGGTGTCCGTTTCATACTTTTTCCTAAGCTTCGATGGTCACTAGAGATCTTGAGTTCCGGTGAGGGTGCCGCACCTCCACCTTGTTTATTAGCCGATTCAGCAAGTTTGAACCAGTCGATGCTTCTCGGCGCAAGGGGCCAGATTCTCAGTCGAAAGGACCAGGACAGCGTGAACGCGACAGCCGGGATCGTAGAGAGAATTTACATATTTAACAAGACCAACAGCCGAAGGATACCGGATAAGTGGGACTAATCGTTTGCTGCCTACAATCGTCGACTAGCATGGAGATCCGATCGGGGGTAGAACTGCGAATATGTCTCGCCCCAAACAGGTTTGAATTTATGGACTCAGCACGAATTCCTGCTTTTCTTCTTCGACTGCTTTGGCTGCCCGTGGTTGCGTTGCCCGTCTGGTATAGCAGCACCACTCCAGTAGCCTTCGCCGATACTCCTGCAGAAGCCGCGGACGAGGCGCTAGTGCGTAACACCTTCCGGGAATACAAAAGCGCAATTCTTCAAGCACGCGGTGAAACAGCAGTGCGTCAAGTATCCAGCCACACCATCGACTACTATCAGCAGATGAAGGATCTCGCGCTCAAGGGGACACCCGCGCATGTACACGGTCTCAAGTTGATGGACCGCTTAATGGTTCTCAGCTTGCGACACCGCATGACACTTCAACAGTTGCAGGATCTCAGCGCGCCTGAACTATTCAGTTTCGCCGTCGATCAAGGATGGATCGGCAAAGAAAGCGTCGAACGTCTCGAGATTGGTGCAATCTCCATCAACGGCGATGCGGCGAAGGGTGAGTACATATTCGACGGAAAGGCGGCCCCACTTCACTTCTCCTTCTACCGTGAACAGGGCGAGTGGCGCTTCGATCTTCTTCCCGTACTCAACACCGGCAACGCTGCCCTTGAAGAAGCGCTGAAGCGCGAAGGTACGGATGAGAATGAATTCATCCTCTCCGCGATGGAATCCGTCACCGGGAAAAAGCCTGCTCCAACTATCTGGGATCCGTTGCTACCGCAATAGCATCGTCTCCCCAGAATTTTTCAAGACAACCGGGTACTGCGCTCGGCACCAGCCGCACGTGCCTGAGCGAGTGCGTATGTCCTTCGGAGCTGCCTCGATGCAGGAACCTTGAAATGCACGTGAGATCATGCTCTATCTTCGTCTCTAACTCTTTTCCGTCTCGCGATGCAGCCTGCTGCTCCGCCATCTGTTCGTGGCTCCTTGATATTTCCAGCATTTGCAGAAGCGTAGCTTCGTTCCTTCGCCGGTCGCCTGCATCTTTGCCCAAAGCTGCTCCTCCGGGAAGGGAACAGAAGCGCTGATCCCACTGCCCAACGCAGAAAGGTTTTTTATGTTGAACGCAAATGGAAGCTTCGTCATCGGGGACTATCGGTTTGTGCTCTTCGATGGCTCACACCACCCGACATGGTTTGTCATTCAGCAGGCCGAGTCGAACTCAAGAGTAGAGCCGGTACGTGAGTGCGTGCTGACACTTCTCGAGCTATTGCAGCTTTCCTGCATCATGCTGTTCTCCTTTGTCCGTACTGGCGCTGTGGTGCGAACGGATAAAGATAAACCTGAGAACGAGCACCTCGCTTTCTTGCTCGGTACTCCCGAAGGCGTACGACGTCTCGCTGAACATTATGCGCAGATCACGGCTCGCCGCTCCATTACAGTCAATCCGGCTTTTGTTACCGGTTCAGGGCTGGCATTTAGCCTTACTACGCTCCAGTGCACTGCATGGAAACGCGCCGATGGACCCCGGAATGAGGTGTCACTAGACGATCCGTATGTCCTGACTCCGACCCTCGGCAATGAATTGTTCATTCTTGGTCTCGACTTGTATCAATTGGCGATACTGGTGCACCAACAGGCGTACTCTCCTATGTTAGACGCGCTCACGGATGAACATGACCGCAGTGACGCTGCCGGGATCGTCTTACGTCCGGAACGGTGGTTCTTTCAGCTTGCAGTCTGGTTTGCCTGTCGGTGGCGAATCGGCTCTCGTCGGTGGCGAGACGCGATCGGCATTCGACGCACCATTCGTTGGCCTGATACCCCTCAACCGCACGAACTTCCGCTTCCGGAGATGGTGCTCCGGATAAGCATGGGCCTTCAAAAGTGCGTCGCCGACATCGCTGAACAACTAGAGGCGCAGCAATCGGAAGCGACGCAGCGTGCGGCCACGACAGCTTCCCAGCTGGCAACGCAGCAGAAGGACCTGACCCGTCGCGAAAGATTGCTTGAAACCGAACGTGCCCAACTTGAAGCGGCAACATCCGCGCTCAAAGCGACTATCCAGCACAAGTGCGAATCATTTCGCAGAAGTCTGGAACATCGTGAGCAGGTGCTTTCCTACGAACGTGATCAATTGACACTGGAACGCCAGGATCTTGAAGCCGAACGCAGATCATTGCATGCCGCTAAGAGCGCGCTGGACGCTGAACGTTGGGCGTTCGAAAGCGAGCTTGTACAGCTTGAGGAGCTAGCGTCGCTACGCCAGGAAAACAATAGGCTCCTGGGTGAAATCACGTCGCTGAAATGCGCTCTCACTCACAAGCCGCAGCGGAACCAGTCCTCGACCGACCCGACTCATTCAAGCCAGACCCGTTAGATTAAGGAGCGACAATAATGTCGACTGCACCTGCCCCAATTCAAAAGCGGCAACGCGCCTACACCGCGATCACACTACTTGCGGTAGCAGCATGGCCCACGCTTATCGTCACCAAGCTGGTGATCGCAGGACTTGACACACCTATCTTCACGGACTACGCGCTCCACGCGAAGTGCGCTGCACTTGCGGTCGCTTTCGTGATTGCGATCCACCGTGCGTACGTGCTTGCACAAATGGTGCGTGGCCTCCCGCAACGATTGACTCGAGTGCTCTCTTTTCCGGTTAGCTTCGTTTCCCTGGTCTTCGCTGCATCGTGGTGCCACACTCATTTCGCCTTATGCACCCTCTATTTCTTCATCTCGGTGTACACACTTCGCGTGCATCTGTTACTCTTGATGCCTTCGCAGAACGCCGGCTCGATGACAGAATGGTTACATTCGCAGAAGCCGAGCAGGCCTGCATAGGAAAGGGTTTTTGCTGCATAACGGAACTTCGGGGAATCAGCACATTCTGTTCCCCACCCTTTTCCTTGACCGTCTCCGTACTTGAGTAAGCTCAGGGCGTGTGGGACGATACGCTTACCGTTCAGATTTATTCGATCCCACTGGAAGGATTATCAGCGCGGGTGGGAATCACATCAGAGGACGCGCCCGGTGATAAAACTGCTCCTTCGCGATGCCAAGCTGTTCCGGTCCAATTGCTGCTCTTTCCGGCCCAGTTCCCATTGGTTCCGGTGCAGGGTCGCACCCCATTGGTTCTGGTGCAAGGTCGCACCCCATTGGTTCTGGTGCAGGGTCGCACCCCATTGGTTCTGGTGCAGGGTCGCACCCTGCATTGTTGGAGTGCTTGCTTTCATCTGCTCAGCCACTTTGCCTGCTCATGCCGCTGAACTGGCTGGTGCGACATTGCCGGATTCCGTATCTGTCGGTGATCAACGCCTCGTGCTCAACGGCTTGGGGCTGCGCGAAGCGACGGTCTTCAAGGTTGATGTCTATGTCGCTGGGCTATACCTCTCGGAGAAGCAATCTTCGGCACAGTCGATTCTGGCTGACGCCAGAACGAAGCAGCTCACGCTACACTTCCTCAGAGATGTCGAGCGAGACAAGATTGTCGCTGCATGGAAAACCGGCTTTGCCGCGAACACACCGGATCTCGCGCCGATTGCAGACCGGATAGCGGAGTTCAACCGGCTCATGACCGACATGCACCACGGGGAACAACTGGTGCTTCGATTCTATGCGGATACAGTTGAGGTAATCCTCCGAGAAAAATCGGTCGGCAGGATTCGGGGGTCAGCGTTCGCTCGTGCCGTACTGGCGATCTGGCTTGGCGATGCGCCGCCAAACGAATCGCTTAAGAGGGGCTTACTTGGCACAGCCGAATTCGACAGCTAACTGCATAGAACCGGACAAGCAAGATCGCGCGTCGATTGCATCACGCCGGATCTATGCGGCGGCGCTCTTTGCCAGCTTTCGACGTTGCTGTTCACGGCAGTCTTTGGAGCAAGTGTCGATAGCACGCTCGACAGAACATCGCTCGCACAGCACGGCGCTTTTGCTGCAGTTCCCGCAACAGATCGCATTCTCTCCGGGATCACCACAGTGAGGGCACAGACGATAACGCTCGCTAGCTTTCAGATTCCCATCCACCGCCACTCGATGATCGAAGACGAAACATTCTCCCTCGAAGTATCCGTCCGGATACTCCTCCAGGTACTTGAGAATTCCGCCATGCAGCTGATAGACATGCTGGTATCCCTGCCGCTGCATTTCCAACGCCGCCTTTTCGCACCGAATGCCCCCGGTGCAGTACATTAACACCGGAGTGTTACGCTTGATGCCGCATTGTGCGACATACTGGGGAAACTCCTGAAAGTTCCGAAGCCCGGGGTCTACCGCATCGCGAAACACCCCCACCTTCGTTTCGTAGACATTCCTCGTATCAATCAGCGCAAACGGACCCAGCGCACCGACGGTGCCGCTTTCCAATGCGGCATGCCACTCCGATGGGGACAGGTAGTGCTGGTCATCGGGCACAACATGGATATCGTCCCTCCCGATTGTAACGATTTCGGGACGAACCTTTACTTTGAAGCGCCGGAAGGGCTCCTCGGAGGACGTATTATCTTTGAAGGTCAAATCTCGTCCTTGGGCCACGTCTTGCAGCAGCTCCTTGAAACCGGCCACTCCTTCAGCGGCACCCGCGACGGTTCCATTCAAACCTTCCTCGGCTAGGATAATGAGCCCGGTAATATCCAACCGCTCGGCACAATCCTCCAGCATCATCTGCACTCGAGCGATTTCGGCCGGCGCGAAGGGGACGAAACAATAAAAGCTAGAGATACTATAGTCGTTTGTTCCAGTACTCATGACAGAGGCAGGTTCGTTTTGATATACCCCTAACGACACGAAGCACAGCTTTAGCCGTTCCTGCTAGTCGATTGGGGGTGTTTCGGACATACTAACGCCAAAATTCCTAGGTGCTCGGCCTACACCGGCGGACCAGATATACCGGCGGACCAGATATACCAGCGGACCAGATATACCAGCGGACCACCTAGCCACTGAAATCCTTCAGCTCTTATCACGATTCAAGGACTGACAAAATGCCGCCAGCTTCACTATTTCTACGAGCTCTCAACAGAGAAGCGACGGAACGACCACCTGTATGGCTCATGCGACAAGCCGGGCGTTATATGGCCTCCTATCGCGAGCTCAAAGCACAGCACGGATTCCTCGGCCTCTGCCGAAGCCCCGAACTCGCCTGCACGGTCACGATGCAGCCAATTGATGCGTTCGATCCTGATGCAGCGATTATTTTCGCCGATATCCTGTTGCCCGCAGAGCCGATGGGCTTCACCGTCGATTTCGATCCAGGACCTAAGATTGGCGGAAAAGTCCGTTCGCGAAGTGACGTCGAAGCGCTTCGAAGCTTCGATCCTTACGTAAAGCTTGATTATCTTTACCAAGCGCTGCGCTTGACCCGAGCCGAGCTCAGTCGCCGCGACCCATCAAAGGCATTGCTCGGCTTTGCAGGAGCACCCTGGACGATGGCTTGCTACTTGGTAGAGCAAGGTCCGTTCAAGCACTTCCAAGGCACGCAAGTGTTCGCCGCGAACGAACCGCTAGCGGCAGAGCTCCTTTTAGATTCCCTCACCGACGTTCTGACAACCTATCTGCTTGCCCAATTGGAGTGCGGTGCCGACGCGGTGCAGTTGTTCGATAGCTGGGGAGGCAACCTGAGCCTAGAAGACTACCGTCGCTGGTCGCTCCCCTACAATCAGCGGATCATCCAAGCTGTCCAGCGGACAGGAGGAAAAATCATTCTCTATTCTAGCGGCAGCGCGCACCTGTTGCCTGCCCTCGCGGAGAGCGGCGCCGATGCAATCAGTATCGACTGGCGGCTTCCAATTGCAGATGCGCAGAGGCATCTCCGAGGTCGAGCGGCAGTGCAGGGGAATATGGATCCGACTCACCTGTTCCGTCAGTCGGAGGACGTCGCCACTGAAGTGCGCGCCATGATTCGCTCTATTCCGGAACCACACGGCTACATCGCGAATCTCGGCCACGGCATACTGCCGACGACGCCACCGGAGCACGTGCAGACGTTTATCGAAACCGTCAAGGAGGGGTGGCAGCGCTGAAACGCAACATTGCCATTGTCGGAGCCGGCATTACAGGTCTCACACTTGCATGGCGATTGCAGCAGCGAGGCCATGCCGTGACAGTATTCGAGCAGTCTGAGCGGGTTGGTGGAGTCATCAAGAGCATTCGTCGCGACGGCTACTTGTTCGAAGAAGGTCCGAACTCCCTGCTTGCGAAACCACCGTTTCGCCAAATCGTTGACGAACTCAACCTCCACGATCGACTCCTGGGCCCATCGCCCACAGCCACCAACCGCTACATCGCAGTTGCTGACGGTGGCGACCGGCGTCTTGAAGCTGCTCCGCGCGGACTGATTTCAGCGCTTCGCAGCCCGTTACTGAGTCTTACCGGCAAGCTCCGTGCGGTAGGAGAGCCGCTGCGAAGCTATCCGCAACATGCGGACCTGAGCGTGCACGACTTCATCGCCGAGCACTTCGGTCAGGAGGTGGCAAACGGCCTGGTGGCGCCCATGCTCAGCGGCATCTACGCTGCAGATACTACCCGCCTCAGCGCACGGAGCGCGTTACCGCGCCTCTGGGAACTTACGGAGGGAGGAAACTCGATTGTCCGGGGGGCAATTCGTTCGCGAAAGGAAAAAAATCGTTCGAAGTCCGGTCGGGCACATCCAGCGTCGTTTCGCGACGGGTTGGAAGAGCTGCCACAGCAGCTCGCATCGCGGCTTGCAGCCGAGACGCTCCAATTGCAACATCGAGTACTATCAGTTCGTCCGACGGCGAACGAAGTGATCCTTGCAGTCAGAGACGCTAGCGAAAGGGTGAGCGAAAAGCGCTTTGACACCTGCATGCTCTGCACGACTGCCGACGCGGTCGGCTCGCTGCTGCAGGACCTGGACTCCACATTGTCTGCGCGGTTGGGTGAAATTCCCTACGCACCCGTTGGCTTGCTCCATGTGGCCGGTTCAGTGCATGACATCGAACATCCGCTCGACGGCTTCGGCTTTCTGGCACGGCCATCGCTCGGCCTTGGATTGCTCGGAGCGATTTTCAGCTCTTCACTTTTCCCCGACCGTGCTCCTGACGGCATGCATCTGGTGACTTGCTTTTGCGGAGGCGCAGCAAACCCTGATGCTGCCGCCGTCCACGATGAGCAGATCGCCGAACAGCGGCGACGGGAGCTTGAAGCACTGCTTCGGGTTCGTAAGCCTCTTCGTGTCATGCACCGACGCTACTGGCCCAAAGCGATACCGAACTATGCGGTTGGTCATTTCCGCCTCCAGGAGGCTATCGACCGCTTCGAACAGCAACATCCTTGCATCCGCATCTCGGGGAACTGGCGCGCAGGGATTAGCTTGGTCGATAGACTGGAAGATGCCGCGCGATTGGCAGCATCGTAGCTGCTATGGCTGCGGAGGCGTCGGACCGTTCGGAAAGGTGACGTAGAACGTGGTTCCGGTGCCCACAGCACTTTTCACGTCAACTCGACCGTTGTGCGCTTCAAGAATGTTCTTCGTGACAAATAGCCCAAGGCCGGTACCTTCTACCTCGCTGTGCTTCTCCAAGCGGGAGAACCGTTCGAAGAGCTTGTGGCGCGCTGCAGCCTCGATCCCTGCCCCATTATCCCGAACCGCAATCCGTACCGCTCCATCGACTTCGGCGGCCGAGACTTCAACCTTGCCCCCCTTCTGGGTGAACTTAATCGCATTACTAATCAAGTTGCCAAGGACTCGATTCAGCGCCAGCCGGTCAGCGTAGATGTACACGTCGGGCGCTACCGGACGGCCACTGAAATCGATTTCCTTCGATTTTGCCATCGGCAGATAATCCAGCACCGCGTCTTCGAGGATCTCGTCGAGTCGATACCACCGCGGCTTTACTACCAGCACCCCATCTTGGATGCGACGAGCGCTTAGTAATTCGTCGATGATGTTGATTGCGTTTCGCGCGCACGACGACATTCGAGTTAGCAACTCCGAATCACGAGCAGGATCTTTCCCTCCGTATTCACCCATCAGCTCCGCGCTGGTAAGGATTGCGTTGAGTGGTCCTTTCAAATCATGAGTCGTAGTCGACAACAGATCACGCTGAAACCGCTCCTGTTCCTTACGACGCGTGATATCTCGTAACCAAAACACTCGATAGCGAACGCGCGGCGCGAGGCCGCCGAGAAAGGCATTCTGCGTCGGCCCACCAGCCCCAACAGCGCTGAGGGTCAACTCATGGTACTGCTTCCGAGATGCTCCCTGACGATCTGTTACCTCCGTTTCCAGTTCAGAACTCCAAAGCACGTCCACGGAGCGGTTATTCAGCTCGCGGTGGAGGTCGCGGGCAACCGAAAAGTTATGCCGCGCAAGGAGGTCGACGATGTTCAATCGGTCCACCTCTTCTGACGGATGCAGCGAATGGTAAAAGTTATGGAATGCGGTATTGGAGAAGACGACGCCGCCTTCGTCGCCGAGTATCGCTAACCCGTCCTGTGCAGTATCTGCCGCGGCCCAGAAAGCATCACGCTCCGCACGCACCTCGAGCTCACGCAGTTGCTGCAACTTGCGCTCCGCTGTTCTTCGAACGATCAGCTCCATTTGGCCGTGGAGATCGCCGCTGAGCTGCTTGAGCATGAAATCCCACGCTCCTTCGCGCATCGCGTCGACCGCATCATCGAGCTTGCTCGAGCTCGTCAGCACGATGATCGGCAGGTGCGGTCGAAGTCGGCGCACCTCCGCAATGATCTGTATCCCTGTCATGTCGGGAAGGTTGAGATCGCAGAGCACGAGCTCGGTAAAGCTCTCCAGGAGGGCATCAATACCTGCACGACCTGTTGATTCATGGCGCACGGCGCCCACCACGCCGTTGAGCGCCCGCTTGATGAGCGTCGCATGCGATCGGTCGTCCTCGATCAGCAATACGCTGGAGAACAACTCGGCAGTGTCGAGCTGCTGGTCGTCTGACTCGAAATGCCGGGAGGGATTTTCGAAACGATACATGCACCTTACGATGCTGCTCAGGCAGCAAATGATTGCAGGACTGAGCGAGATTGTTACTACCAATCTGTTGGATTTCCGCGCTGCGTTTGCTAATTCCCCAGTGTCCGCTTTCACAGGTGCGGGCCAGGCCTGCGCCGTCTCCGCAAACTACGGCAAATGCCTAAGATATAAGCTCTGTGCCTAGGTGTTTTTTTCAGAGGTAAACGGATAGCTTACACGGCGGGCATTTACGCGCGGATCGCGGGTACTACAGACGAGGGTGCTATGGTCAAAGCAGACAGATGGATTCGGCAATGGGGGGAGAACGGCGGGGCGAGGCCCTATGAGCCGGAACTGGTAAACCCCGCAAGCTATGACCTTCGGCTTGGGAACCACTGGATTTGCCCGACACGGGAGCCGGAAGAATTTGAAGCCGATTCCCTGACCCTCTTTCCCGGAGAGGTCGCTCTCGCTACTTCTCTCGAACTGATTCGAATGCCCCGGGATGTGGTCGGCGACTTGAAGTTGAAAAGCTCTCTCGGCCGATTGTGGTTGAACCACAGCCTGAGCGGCTGGATCGACTGCAACTTCCATGGACAGGTAACTTTGGAGCTACAAAACCTGGGGCCACATCCAAGGCGACTGAGCTACGGCATGCGGGTGGCTCAGATTGTATTCTATCAGATGGAAGAACCTCCTGAACTGGCGTACGGAGAGCACGGAACCGGTCACTACCAAGGGCAGCGGGGTGCGACGCGAGCCTGGAGCGACTCGTTTTTCCCTCCTATTCGCGAGAATCAGGACAAGGACGAGTAAGAGACTCGCCGACTCGGTCAACCGCCTGCAGAAAATACAGACCGCTTAAACCGCTTTCGCGAGTGGGCTGCTAAAGGCAAGCTCGATTCGCTCCTGAAGAGCTCCGGAGCGAAGCATCGCTGATTGCTCGTCCCACGAGCTGACGAGTGTCCCACAGACATACACTAGGGGTAATCGTTTCTCCCCTGCATATGCTTTCAGTGCCGGGAGGATTGACCGCTCCTGTGAGACGTCGACCACCTCATACGGGTGGCCGGAAGCAGCTACGGCTGCCATAACTTCTTCAGACAGTCCGCATCGAGGATTATCGGGCGTTCCCTTGGCGAAGACAACGACCGTATTCTGTTCAACCTTGCGCTGGATATCATCCGTCGTCCAATGCACACGGTTGGAGTATTCTGAGCAAACAGGCTTCGCGTTCATGGTGCAGCCTCCGTCCTGGGGGAACTTGGTTGGTAGGTGTTCCCTCTGCGCCGAGTCCTGGGCATGCTACAGCAGGTTTTATTTCTAAGCAACTAAATATGAAATTCAACAATATTCGATAGGCTGGCCGTCAACGCCAAATTTGCTTACTAGCCCAATATTACGCCATTTTTACTATCCGACGAACGGTTTCCCGTTGACCGGTTAGGGAAATCGTGGCGCTTTGGCTTTCAATGACCCATGTTGCACCACCATCCGTCCTTCTGACTAACGACGACGGGATCGACTCGCCTCTGTTCCATGCACTGCTGGAGCGTGTAAGCGCTGCTCCGTGGCAGCTCTCGACCACGTTCGTCGTTCCTGCCGAAGAGCACAGTTGGATTGCACAGGCTGCAACACCAAAGCGTCCCGTCTATGTGACGCCGTTCGTGCGAAGCGGCACGAGTGGATGGATCTGTAGCGGCACGCCTGCGGACTGTGTGAGCCTCGGGATCGACAATCTGACAGAGACCCGGCCGGAGTTGGTAATCTCCGGCATCAACATCGGCGTCAACACAGGGCTGGCCTACTACCTTAGCTCAGGCACCGTAGGCGCAGCGCGTCAGGCCGTCATAACAGGCGTGAAGGCAACCGCCCTTTCGGTCCATGTGCCTCCTGAAGTATTCGGTGCGTGGGCCCGCCATGATTTAGAATTACTTGCGAACTATTCGAACGACTGGCAGCGACTGGGCACGATCGCCGCAGGGATCACCGGCAAGTTGATTCAGGCGAAGGCATGGCAAGGCGCGGACCTTCTTTCGGTCAACCTGCCCTGGGATGCTGACGAAAGCACTCAGGTTGCCGTGACAGAGCTGCAACGAACACACTACCGTCCACTTTTCACACAACGCTCCTCACGAACGTTTATCCATCGTCCGATAGGTCTCCAGGAAGTTGATGCAGATGCTCGAGATGAGCAACGTCTGCTTGGCGACTGCGAAGCGCTTCGACAGGGTTTGATCTCGGTCACCCCGATACGTTACGAACTTCGCCCGCGCGATAACAAGTATCTTGAAAGAGTGGTCAGGGCGCTGGCCGACTAGTCGCGCTTCGAGTAAGATTCCAGCGATTGCATAATTAAATTAAAGGAGCAGATCCTTATGAGTATCATCCTTCGAGCACGCCCTGTTGCCCTTGCAGTCATCGGGCTGGGAATGCTCTCAACATCGCCGGCCTTCGGTGATGCAACTATCGAACAAGGAAAGACGGTCTATAACACTCTCGGCGCCTGCGGAACATGCCACGGTCCGGAAGGGAAAGGAGACGGCCCTGCCGGAGCAGCGCTCAATCCGAAACCGCGAAGTTTCGCGGCAGGAGACTTCGCCCTGGACACCGACGGTGACGGAAAGACCGGCACAGAAACGGATGTCTTCAACGTCATCACCAATGGTGCGCAGAAATACGGTGGTAGCGTGATGATGGTCGGCCGACCTGACATTCCCGAAGCGGACCGCAAGGCTCTAGCGAAATACGTACTGTCGCTAAAGCAATAGAGCCCTACTCGTAGTAAGGCTCTGGAGCCCCCATCTCGTCATCGATTACCTCACCGTTTGAAGGATCTTGATTAGCAGGTGCGGGCTCCGCTTCGTAGGGTTGGTGAGCATCCCCCTCCGCTACCTTCGCTCGACGCCGCGGCTTGACCGTCTCAGGCGTCGGGGTCGGTTCAGGCTCTGCCGACGGTCGGTTGTCGAAGTAACGGCACCGGTGATTTACACAGGAGACAACACCGTTTTCGCACGGCGGATTAGCCGGGTTGTGCGAGCACTGCACGTGAAGGCAATCAAATCGCGCTTCAAAAGCAGCAAGACGCTCAGCATTTACAGCGACCTCTGTTCCTCCGTTGACACAATCACAGCAGCCATTGATCGCCACAACGCAGTCGCTGTCACGCCCGCAGTACTGATACTTGGCAAGCTCAAAATCACCGAGCGCTTTCGTGTTCCCCGTATCGCCGGACTTCGCGTGCCCGGCGTGGCCGGACTGTCGGATCGGCGGAGTCTTCGTGCCGTCACCAATTGTCTGCACAGACTTCGGCTTGGCCCCGGCCGGCGCCTCTTCCATGCCATCCGCACGGGCGCCATGGATGCTGAAGCAAAAGACGACAGCGGCAATACCAAGGGCCGATACAATTGACTTTTTCAGACTCGACATGAATGAATCTCCGGCGGTTTCCAGGGTGTTATGACACCTTTACCGTAAGTCGGATCATTAACGCTGGAAGGACTTCCCCTCAGCCTTTAGAACATCTGACTCGGGGGCAGCAAAACTGCCCCCCCAGGGGTAACGGAGAGCCACCCAACTAGAACGGCTGTTCAGTCTTGATCCGTCAATCGTGGCTGACGTTCGAAAAGATACAAGATGCGGTAGATTACGAAGATCGTCACGTGCACTCCGGCCCCGATCGCGAACGCCCAAGTCACGAGATTGATCTGATTGAAGCCGCAGGCCATCCCTAAACCCGCCGTCAACCAAATCAGGGCCGCAGTTGTAATGCCTTCGATTCTGTCGGTCGTCTTGAAAATCACTCCGCCGCCGATGAAGCCGATGCCGCTCACCACCTGTGCAGCGATACGGGTAACATCGTGTTGTCGCTCCCCCCCGGCCGATACCGAAAGAATCGCGAACAAACAACTTCCGACGGCAATGGTAGCGAACGTTCTGAGCGAGGCGGGTTTATGGCGCAGCTCTCGTTCCATCCCGATGATGAGCCCAATAAGCGCTGCGAACAAAATCTGCTTCGCCTGTGCAGGAACGAGAAGCGTGCTGCCGAAAATCGTGATTAGGGTGTCTTGCATTTCAAATGATACCGATTCGCCTGCAATCTGCCGTCGAGCTACGTTCGATTCAACTCTTGAGAGCCGCAGTAAGCAGCTCCCCAGAGACCGCTTTCTTGATTGTCCATCAGGTACACTGGTATCGCACTCAACAACGCTTGATGGGTTGGAGAAGTGCGAAAACTCTCCGCAAACGCTTGATGCT
>JAGRAW010000199.1 GCA_020434415.1 Bdellovibrionales bacterium | reverse complement strand
TCTCCGCGCAGGGAATGAAGTCCTGTTTGCGATAGGCGGTGTAGACAAGATGTGCAGCTTCGACCAGTTCCTGAAATGATCCGACCGTACGAAAGGAAGCCTTCTGTACCTTCGGAGCGGTTTGCTTCGCTTGGGCCTGGCTAAGTTTCATCACGTGACGCTTCGCATGACCTGCCGTGGTAGACATCAAGCGTGCACATTGGCGGATAGACCACTACCGTGCCGCATGATATCGCGGTTCTCAAACAAAGACCGGACCGAACAGTCAAAAGTCCAGCCTTCCGACTTCTCACCTTCTTGCTCTGTGGTCAGTGACCAGTTAGCAAACCACATGACGCAAAACAACTTGCGGGCCAAAATTCGGGTAGCGCCGAAAAATTTTCGCTTCTTCCGGCCAAAGTTTTGAGACAGCACGAAAGAGGGGAATGGCATGGGGGTAGCCGGAGAAATGCGTCAGACGAAGCAGCGAGGGCAGCGGTCCCACGCGTCGCTTTGATGCTCTACTTCGGGCGGTCGGCAGGTTGCTGAAAAACGGACTTCTGAAACCTGCTAGTGCAGCGGCACTCGACCGGTCACAGCTTTCGTCTCGCCGTCCTGAAGGAGCGCGATGATGGTTGTCGTCTGATCTAGTGACGCCGTATCATCATCTGCAGTGCGCGGCTTAATGGAGCCGTCAGCGTTTAGCGTAAAGAGTATCGTCGCGTTGGGATGCTGTTGTCGGAAGGATTCGACGTTGAATTCTTTGGTGAGCTTTGTCGCTTTCAGCGCGGCACCGGCCCGAAACGCCCGAGTGAGAGGCCAGTAGCCGAACGCATGATCGAACAGCACGCGTCCCTTGAAGTGTTTAGCTGCCGTGAATTTTTTGGCGGCGGCTGGCGGTTGTTGCTCAGGAGCGAGCTGGAATACATGTTCACTGCCGAGCATATGACTGAATCGCTCCGCAGCCAAAGAGTTGGCTTCGTCATTCGCCGTGAGGGCTAGTAGGGAACTAAACTCCGTGATTTCCAACGTTTCAGATAGCTCATCCGAAAGTACGCTTCCGTGAAATGCCCGAAATCCGCTCAATCTTGCACGACTCACATTGTGCCAGTTCGTGTCGATCAGAAGAGGCTCCGCTCCCTGTGAGCGCAGTACGCTCGCCAGTTCACGAGCCCATTCATGGGCACCCACGATCAAGACACCCAATGATTGCCGTTTCGAGAGTCCGAGCGCTCGAGCGACGGGCGGGGACAGCAGGCTATACACAACCACGGTCCCGATAATGACTGCGAACGTAACGGGCACCAATGCGGCGGCGTTTGGATGCCGCTCGAGAAGAAGCTTTTCGGAAAAAAGCGAGGCGACGGCTGCTGCGACGATTCCTCGTGGTGCGAGTGATGCCAGGAAGCAGCGTTCCCGAAGTGTCAGGTCTGACCCGATTGTCGATGCTGCAACTGCGAGCGGACGCACTACTACAATCAGAGCAACTACGAACAAGACTATCGGGAGATTGATACTCTGTAGCTCCGTGAGTTCCAACCGCGCGGCAAGGGTTACGAAAATTGCCGAGAGTAACAACACCTGGAGGCTTTCCTTGAAAAGCGCGATGTTTTTGACCGACACTTGGTGTTGGTTTGCGAGGAGCACCCCAAAAAGCGTAACCGTCAGCAGTCCGGACTCATGCTGTATGCTATTGGAGCAAGTGAACACCAACACCACCACCATTAGTACGACGGCGTTCTCCAAGTAGTCCGGAACCCAAAAGTTTTTAAGCACAACGACGGTGGTCAAGGCGCCGAGCGCGCCAAGGCATGTGCCGACCAGCACGGTTTTCAGCACTCCTTCCAGCGCAATCCCGGGAACGCTCTGTGCATTGTGAAGGCTTACGGCTTCAAAGACTAGAACCGCGAGTGTGGCACCGATGGGATCGATGACAATTCCTTCCCACTTCAAAAGAGGTCCCGTTCTGCCGGTGAGGCGGAGGTGCCGCAGCAATGGCATGATGACCGTCGGCCCGGTAACGACCAGTATTGCTCCCACCAGGAGCGCAAGAGGCCAGTCGAAGCCGAGGAGCAGGCGCGCGAGCGCGGTCGCGCCGATCCAGGTGACCAGCATGCCGACCGACACCAGGACCAACAGGTCCCGCCCGACTTCATGCAATTCTCGAAATCGAAGATTGAGGCCGCCTTCGAACAAGATTATCGCAACGCCAAGGGAAACCACCGGCAGTAGCAAATCGCCGAACAGTCGGTCCGGCTCGAGCACGCCGGAAACCGGGCCGAGTAAAATCCCGGCCCCAATGAGAAAAAGAATGGAAGGCAGACCTACCCGCCACGCCAACCATTGAGCAGAAATGCCGGCAACCGCGATACTACAGAGTTGAACAAGAATGTCAGAGCCCATTGATCCTCTTCACGTCGCTCTGATCGGAGCGTTGCTACCTCGAGACACTGGCAGATGTGTCGCTTGCAATGCAGTAGCCTCCGCTGAAACTACCCAGGAGCTACTTCCCTGGCGACGGCAGACGTCGGCCGTAGAGAGCGACTGCATGAAGCGAGCCGCCGCTGCGTCGTCGTGAGCAGGCGTGTTCCCGAACCTCAGACGTGATGTGCTACGACTAAACTTCGAGTAACTCCTGCCGCGAGCTTCAGCCAACGAATTAGCATCACAGCCAACCATGTCGACCAAAGCAGCAGTATCGTACGCCAAACCCACATCGGCAAGGAGAGGAACCACGGTTCAGGAAGATTCAGGTTCGCTGTGTCGACGTACCACTTTAGCATTTCAGCGCTGGAACCGTTGCCAACCACTAGCATGGGAGGCTCGAGGACCAGTCCCAATTGGAGGATCCGGTAAAACAGCGCTACCGTAATCAGGGTCAGCACCACAAACCCGGCGAGTGCGATTCGGCGCAGTACCGGCGACAACGACTCGGCGATCACCGCTCCAAATCGAAGTATAAAGAGCCATGCCAATGGAAAAGCCAGCGCTACCAGCGGCAGGGTCGTCAGTCCAAGAGCGAGTAGTGCTCCGCTACCCACGCGCAACGGTAGCACGCCGATCCGCGCTAACGCGCTGACCAATGCGGCAACAAAGAACAGTTTAGCCCAAAAGAGCACTGCCGGACCCCAATGCACGCCACCAGTCCACACGAGCCAACGGTCGCTTGGAGGTGATGCTCGTAAACTTACGTTGTATGCGGGAATTTCAAGCGCAAGCGGGGGGATGTGCTCGATGAGGTTTCCGCTCCACGGTACGTAATAAGAAAGGTGGAGTTCGTGTGCGCCCGGATTGAGCAGGAATGAGACCTGCCGCTCTCGCACCACACCGGCCCCTTCGAGGTTGTTGAGCGACATCCGCTTTACTTCGGCATTCGGCGGCAGGGTAAGGGAGAAAGTCCGTTGCTCTGTAGCACGCACCGTCGCGAAAATCCCTCCTTCAATCGAGGTCGTGCCCCATCGAGCCCAATGGTTGATGGCATCAATTGTCAAAGAGTCGCCCGGTGCACCAGGAAGTTGGATAGCATCAACTGTCACCGACTCATTGGGAAACGGTTGCCATACGTAGGCATGTTTACCGTCTTCTATCGTGCGTGACGGAAGAAGTCCGCTATAGGAGCAACTGACGAACGTCGAGCATGACACGACCCATTCTTCGCTGAGGAAGGGGGAGGGGCTTGCGACAAGCGTCAACTGCGCCGTTTTCCCTAGTACGCTTTCATACGTCAAGTCGCTTGTGCCTGACGGGAATCGAACAAGAGCATGTCCCCCTTCAACTTCAACGCCCCCTGAGGTTATTCTTTCGTCGCTCAGAAGGGGGACACGGACCGAAGCCGTAGTGTCTGGTGAGCCCATTCGGCCAACGCGGGTTCTAACGAGCGTTTCTTCTCCGATAGCGATCTCTCGACGTGCGTGAAACCATGCGGGCAGGACCAAAGTCTTCCGCTCCTCCACTACCGGTGCGGCATTTTTCGGGGTTAATCTCAACGGGGATTTCACTGCGCCGCTGGGAAGAAGCCCTTCAATATTCCAGTACTCCGAGCTGAAGCTCATATGGAGCGGCGGCACCGGAAACTGTAGCGTCATTCCCACGTCCGGCTTTAGCGGAGCCGAAAATTGCAGGTAATGCTTACCGGCAGACACTCGCGCCCAGAGGTACCCCTTTTCATCTCGCAAGAGCGCGTCTGTGGAGCGCTGATCAATGCTGACCGTATCGATCGCGAGCTGGTCAAGGGGTCCCGGGAGAAGGACTGCTGCTTCGCCGTGACTGATAATTTTTCCTTCGAAGTAAAGTCTGGTCGCGTCGGCAACCACATCCAGGCGCTCC
Organism: Bdellovibrionales bacterium; assembly: GCA_020434415.1. Taxonomy (GTDB): domain Bacteria; phylum Bdellovibrionota_C; class UBA2361; order SZUA-149; family SZUA-149; genus JAGRAW01. The sequence goes on along the minus strand of JAGRAW010000199.1, from coordinate 3,117 downwards.
ACCGTAGCGCACTGGTCCTGCTTGCAGAGCGATTGCTCCAGTCGCCGCTCGAGTTCCTGGAGCACCTCCTTGTCAGGGAACTGTGCTTCCGACGTCCTGGGGGCGAGTAAGAGCAGGAGTAGGAGCGCGGTCGGACCTGCTGTAAATCGAGCGGGGAGTCCAATGCCGATACCACGGGCCAGCAGTAGTGCGAGCACGAGTAACAGTGTCGGACGGACTAACGATAGAACCCGCGTGAGCGAGGGCGGTAGCAGGAAAAGCTCCACACGGTGATCCGGCGCCACCGGACCCGGAATTGTAAAATCATACCGTTTCCAATTCCAAGACGGAATTGCAGGACCGGCTTGCACGACTCGATCTCCGGTAGTCGCGACTTTGTTAGCGCCTACCCCTCCGCCGGACGGGAGCCTCTGAGCAAGACCGAGCGATTTTGTTACACCACGGGTAGCCTGGTCAGAATAAGAAGACTCCGCAAACTGAGGAGCCGGCAGCCCCGATTCGAACTCGGTAGACTGACTTGCGAAGGTGTCATAGTCGGGAGGCGTAGTGGTTCCGAGATGGAGCACCGCCCCGACACCCCCTAGGAACACTACGGCGAGCACTAGCACGATACTCGCGAGAAGCCCGCGAAAGAGCCCCATCCAAACGTTCGTTGCGCGAAGCACGAAGCGCATCGCCAGCACTACCAGTATGAATGCAAGGAAGCACAGGATCCACGTCAGATAACTTTGTTCGATTTCGAACAGCAGCTGCTGGAGAAAAGTGCGATATCGAGTTCCCGCTTCCAGTTGGGGATATAGAAATTCGGTAAACTGCAGTTTCATAAAAGCCAAGACTTGCAGCAGCCAAGCGACGTATGTAGCCCGTACGAACCAAAGCACCGGTTGCTGCCAGTGTTCTGTGGCCTCGCCACTCAGGCGCAAAAACACCATGCCGATTATTAGGTGAATGAAGAGCATCTCCGGTGACAGAAACTCCCCATGGTTCAACAATAGAGCTGCGAAGGCGATTGCCGCAGGCAGCATGCCGAAGAACTGTCGGGTGCCGATGACCAGCAGCAACAGCACGAAAATATCAAGCAAACTCCACGATTTGAGCCAACTACCTCCGCTTTCTTCGGCGCCACCGATATGTAGTAGTCGCCAGCCCGGAGAGAGGTTGAGCTGGGCGTCCACTCTTTCGGCGGTGATGTTCCAGCCTACAGCCGAAAGGTCAGTTGTTGCCGGCAGAATTGAAACAGCATCGACCATCACTTGACTTGCTCGGATTTCGAAGCCGCGTCGGCCTTTTTCCGAAATGAGGACCGGTTCCCCGCCAACCGAAGCTCGGCCTAGCTCGAGCTCGTCGAGCGCATCGAGACGAAATCCGCGACTCATCGCTCCGACAATCACGTCGCGAACCACGTATTGTGATCCGTCGAGTTGCAGCCAAAAGTTCCGTTGTAACGAGAGGGAATTCTCGGGCTGTCGATCTTCTCCCCGTCGCAGTTCATTGAGCGTGACGGTGTGACCGATTGGAACGAGGTAAAGCGCCGCTTGTCGCCACGTCGGAGGTAGATTCGTCACGTCAGCGTTCACGGCCGTGGCCCCTTTCAGCTCGATAGAGCGAAACTGGACATTCTCTACCCAGCTCCAAACTTCTTCGCGCGGCCAAGCCGAAAAAGTCGAGGGCGGGGCGGTAAGCTCCTTCACTGGTTGCTCCAGCACCGCACTGATGGAGATCTGATGAGTTCCCGGTTGTGCTTGCACTGTTAGCGAGCCGTCCGCAGCAAGCTGGAACGGTAGATTGGACTGAATCCCGATGGGCACCGCTCGGTCCAGTAGTACTCGCCCGAATTGTATCGATTGGGGCTGCCCGGAATAACGCAGCTCGAGGAGGGTCTCAAGCTGCAGGGGAGAACCGTCGGCGATGCGGCGCATCACATTTAGCGACAGCTGCGCTCGATCAGGCGTCTCCTGATGCGCTTCGAGAATTACCGCACCGGCTTCACGCCGAGTGCTTTCCGGACCGTTTTCGACGGTGACAATACCGTAGCTTTCCGGGAGAGGGATTTCACGAGGACGCTCACCCCAGCTCAGCTCGCCTTCGATCGTGTAGCTACCTCGAGCAAGCTCCAGGTACGGGTGGCTGTTCGTCAAATGAAGCCAATACGGTGATTCCGGTTCAGCGACAGCATCGTTGCGAGAAACCTTGAGGGAATGCGGCAATTGATCCCCGCCGCCGGGGAGTGGGATAGTGCTCCGGCGCAAGACCTCTACCTGTAGGCGGAATGAGGCTCCGTTTTCCTTGAGGCGGAGTGTGAACCTGCCCGGCCATTCGCATCGTCGAGCGCCTGCCACTGTAGAACAGCGCCACTCAGGATGACGGCTCAGCACCCATGGAACCCATTCCTGCAACGACTGAGGCGCAGTCTGGACGACGTCTTCACCCGCTTTCGGCAATACCACGTCGGTGTCGGCCCGCGGTGTCGCGAAGCAAAGTGTGAAGGTGAACAACATGATTACGAGGTGGATACCAAGACGGTAAGCAATCAGGCGATTCATAGCGGATCCTTTGTACGGGAGGCAGCTTCTGGAGCGGCTTTCCGACTGAGTGGACAACTTGTTTGGTTTGCCGAACAGAAGTCATCTCACCAGCCGTTTAGCTGGGAGCGTATGTCATCAGTGTGCCTTTGGCTATTTTTGATTGCTGACCAGGTTGTCCAAGCGGTCGAGGCGCCGGGTTCAGTTCAGCAGCCCCAGCATGGTTGCCAATAAATGCTGCTGCTGGATCGGCTTGGGCACATAGTCGTCGAGCCCCGCCGCAAGGCAGCGCTCACGGTCGCCTCGCATCGCGTGTGCAGTTAATGCAACGATCGGCAAAAGGGCGCCGCCGGGAAGCTGTCGTATCTCTGCGGTGGCCGCAAAGCCATCCAGTATCGGCATCTGCAGGTCCATGAGAACCAGGTCGAACCGATCCTGGCGGCAGCATTCGACTGCGAGTCGACCGTCACTTGCTACTTCGACCACACAGCCGTGTTTCTCCAGCATGCGTCGAATGACATGTTGGTTAACTCGATTGTCTTCCGCGAGCAGTATTCGGCGACCTTGTAGGCGCTCGATACAGAGCGGCAGCCCG
>JAGRAW010000198.1 GCA_020434415.1 Bdellovibrionales bacterium | reverse complement strand
TCATCTCCATCGCAGCGCGCGACTGGATTTGGTCACGGTTCGAGTGCCGTCACTGTCGAACAAGCCCGCCCGGGTGCTTTGCTTCGTCGGCCTACTGACTTCGAAATCCATTTCACAGGAAGCTTCGTCAATTCCGCTTATCCGGCGCAAGCTGAACCGGATCCTCGAGCAGGACGGATACCTGCCGAATTCTCATGACTACAAGGAGATCATTTCAATCACCGACAGCATGCCCAAGGCGGACTTGTTGCGGTTTTCGATTGAACGGCTTCGAGAAGAAATAGCCCTCGTCTTCAATATTCAGCGCCGCAGCGAGACGCGGGTCGGCTTTTCGCTCGATCCACTCAAGCGCTTCATCTCTTGCAGCGTGGTACTCCCCAAGGACAAGTTCTCCGGCGCCGTGCGGCAACGCATTCAAGAAGCGGTAGAGCGTCGCTTAGGCGCCCAGCTCGGCTCGTCGGAGTATTCGCTTTCTGTGAGCGACTATCCGCTTGTCGTACTACGACTCTTGGTGCCAAACCCCTCGTTACAGGAAGTTGCTCTCGATGCCGAATCGCTCCAACGAACCATTGCGGAGCTGACGCTGACATGGGACGACAAGCTACTCGCTCTGTTGATTGAACGGCATTCCGATGCAGCCGCTCACAAACTGTTCGGGTTCTACCGACGTGCCTTTCCTGAGCAGTACAAAACCCTCACGGATCCGCGACAGTCGCTTGTCGATATCGGACGGCTCGAGCGACTCGACGTAGAGCACCCCCTCGAATTGTCACTGGAAGCAGCACCGGATCCGAACGAGCCGTTCCGCTATCGACTCCGCCTCTACAAGCGAGGAGAAAGCCTCACCTTGAGCGCCATCCTTCCGTATCTGGAAAACGCCGGCTTCGATATATTGAGCGAAACCGTTACATCCGTGGCAACGGAAGGTTCGGTGTGGGCGGCGATCTATGAGCTGATGGTCCAGCCGATGCGCCAAGAGCCGATCGACGAAACGATTGCCGCAACCGCGCTGCTGCCAGGACTGGCGCTTGTCTTGAGCGGTGATGCCGAGAACGACTCGCTCAACCAGCTCATGCTGTGCCCGGGGCTTCGATGCGAGGAAGTCGCTGTCCTACGGGCACTTGCTCACTACCTGTGGCAGATCAAGGCAACCACCTCCGATCACACCATCGCTGCAGCATTGGTGCAAAACCCGGCGCTTGCGCGCCTCTTATTCGATTATTTCAACACACGATTCTCGCCGGACGCCTTTCCCGATGCTGCGGAAGGTCCGGTTCGAACCGCCGCACTGGTAGCACTGCGAGAAGAAATTAGCAGGGCGCTCAAGAGCGTAGAGCTATTGCTGCATGACCGCGCGCTTCGATCGGTGCTGAACGTCATTGAAGCGACGGTGCGCACGAACTACTACCAGGCGAATGCACCGTTTCGAGTAGCGCTCAAGATCGAGTGCAGTCGAATCACGGAGATGCCGACTCCTCGGCCGCTTTTCGAAACCTTTGTCAGCAGCCCTGATTTTGAAGGCGTTCATCTTCGCGGCGGCAGGGTCGCCCGCGGCGGCATTCGCTGGAGCGATCGAGTGGAGGACTATCGCACAGAAGTGCTGGGATTGATGAAAACGCAAATGGTGAAGAACTCGATCATTGTCCCGGTCGGCGCCAAAGGCGGATTCATCGTCAAGAAGCTTCCTCGAGATCCCAAATCGGTTCCTCTCGCGGTCGAGACTGCCTACAAGGGCTTTATCCGTTCATTGCTGGAATTGGCAGACAACCGAGTAGAGAACGCAGTCGTGCCGCCGCAACGGACGGTGATATACGATACCGAGGATCCGTATCTGGTGGTTGCTGCCGATCGCGGCACAGCAACTTTTAGCGATACCGCGAACAAGATTGCTCAAGAGCAGTTCGGATTCTGGCTGGCTGACGCCTTCGCTTCAGGCGGCAGTGCCGGCTACGACCACAAGAAGTACGGCATAACGGCGAGAGGAGCCTGGGAGGCCGTCTGCCGCCACTTTCGAGAAATCGGGATTGAGGTAGCAAGCCAGGAGTTCACGGTTACAGGCATCGGCGATATGTCGGGTGATGTGTTCGGCAACGGGCTTCTGCTCAGCGACAATGCGAAGCTCATCGCCGCATTCAACCATCGTCACATTTTCATCGATCCCAATCCGAACTCGAAGGTCTCGTTTGCCGAGCGCAAACGGCTGTTTGCGTTGCCACATTCACAGTGGACCGACTACAACTCCGACCTCCTGAGCGCCGGCGGCGCCATCTTTCAGCGCTCCGCCAAAGAGATTACGTTGAGCGACGAGGCGAAAGCGGCGCTCGGGACGACGAGCGACGTGGTCTCCGGTGAAGAACTGGTGCGGATCATTCTGAAAGCGCCGGTCGATCTGCTCTGGAATGGGGGCATCGGCACCTACGTCAAAGCTCACGAAGAGACAAATCTCTCGGTCGGCGACCGTGCAAACGATGATGTGCGGGTCGATGCTCGGGATCTTCGTGTCCGTGTGATTGGCGAAGGCGGCAATCTGGGGCTGACGCAGCGCGCGCGGATCGAATATTCTAGGATCGGCGGCCACTGCAATACCGACGCAGTCGACAATTCGGGTGGTGTTGACCTCTCGGACCTTGAAGTCAATCTCAAAATTCTGCTGGCAGAGCCCGTGCGGCGGGGCGAACTGAGCATTGCGGAACGCAATGAGCTTCTGATGTCTTGCGCGGATGAAGCCTGCCTCAAGGTCGTCGGGCGCAACCGCACCCAGAGCAAAGGACTGAGCCTGGCGGTCCGTCGTAGCCGACGCAATATCGGTTACTACCGGGGCCTGATCGACTCCCTGGAAAAGGAAGGGCTGCTGGACCGCGCCAAGGAAGCGCTGCCTGATGATGAAACGCTCGTGAAGCGTAGCAGCATGAAAGCCGGGCTGACCCGCCCGGAACTAGCTGTCCTAAGCGCCTACACCAAGATGTCGCTCTACCGCACCATCATCGAATCCGATCTGCCTGAAGACCCTTTTCTTCAGCGCTTCCTCACTGCGTATTTCCCGCGCTCGATAGCTCAGCGCTACCCACAGTATGTTGCCTCGCATCCGTTACGCCGCGAGATTATTGCAACGCAGATCGCAAATTTGCTTGCCGAGCGTATGGGCGGCAGTTTCGTCTATCGCAGCGCGGAGGAAACCGGACTGCCGCGGACAGACATCATTCGGGCATTTCTCGCTGCGGACGCGATTTCGGACGCCCGGGAAATCACAGAGAAGCTGGTCGTGATGGATCGGGCAAATTCGACCCGTGCCCACTTGCAGACGTTGCTTCGAGTCCAGACGGCGATCGACAGTATGACACGCTGGTTACTTGAACACCGCAATCCAAGTTTGACCCTGGTCGAGCTGGTCGATCGCTACCGTGAACCATTCGGACGCTTGGTCGCCGAGACGGATAATCTTATTACCGAAGTCGAGCGAACTACGTTCCAGGAGACCACTCGTCAATTACTCGTGAACGACGTTCCCAAGGAGGTGGCAAAAGCGGTCGCGGCCATTGCCTATGCTTCGGCATACCTCGACATTGTCGACATCGCCGCGCAAACGCAGCGAGATGTACTGGAAGTCGCACACCTGTATTCGCAACTCGCTTTGGTGCTGCAGATTCGCCACCTGCTCGAGCAAGTGGCCGACATTGAACCGGCGGATCGCTGGGAAGCCTTGGCCCTACGCACGCTTTCGGCAGATTTACGAGGCGGCGTGGCAGCGCTCACCAAACGAGTTGTCGAACAAACCGGTCGAGCGGATAGCGACGCGATGCAGTCATATTTGCATGAACGTCGCGAGACGATTGAGCAGTATAGAAGTAGTTTACAGGAGTTCAACAACCGGACGGTCACCATTCCAGCGCTCCTCGTGATGACAAATCAGCTTGCTGCGCTATCTCGCTCTTTTTGATGGTGCGCCTGCTCTACGCCGTTTGCGGTTGGATGAGCCTAAGTATAGGCGTAATCGGAATTTTCGTGCCTCTGCTCCCGACGACGCCATTTATCTTACTGGCGTCGTTCTGTTTTTCACGAAGTTCGACACGGCTTCACACCTGGCTTCGCGAACACCCAATCTTCGGCCATCTGATTCACGACTGGGAGAGGTATGGCGTAATTCGCCCACGCATCAAGATTCTGGCGATTACCGCGATAGCGGCGGCACTGGCGTATCCAATTGCGTTCAGTAGCCTGGCGCCGGCAATGCGAATCACCTTACTGGCGATTGCAGTCAGCGTCGCCACCTATATCGCTACACGCCCCAGCCGTCCGGCACAAATTGAGCAGTCGGGGAAGCGCCTCAATCCGGACGCTTACGAAGGATGAGACACTGCACCAGCACGGGGTAGAACCCCCCGATGAGATAGGCTGCCAGATTCGACTGAATACGGTCACTATCGAAAGTAGCTGAGCCGTATATCTCGTCCACGCTTCCATAGGTGCATTCAAACCCCGGATGCTCCAACAAACGAGCAATCGGAAAATTTGTCCCCCACTCGTTTTCCTTACGACTGGTAAAGGGCTCCAGATCCAGAAACAGATCGGCAGTAACGACAAAGTGTCCCCCCGGTTTCAGACAGGCCCATACCGAATCCACCACCGAAGAGAACTGTGCCACGCTGAAGTGCTCGAGCACCGACAGACAGTAGACGCGATCGAACGTTCCAGGGGCAATGGCTGCATCCGCAAGCGTGCAATTCTTCAGTTGCACCGCGGCTCCGAAAATTCGATTGAGACGATCAATGCTCGCCTGATTCACCGGCCACCCTTTCTCTGCGGTCCCGGGATCGACATTCACCACCTTCAACCCTTCACGAGCGAGCACGAACTGGAATCCGGAAAGGCCTCCTCCCAGGTCCATGACCTGCAGACCGTGAGGACGCGGCAACGCGAAGTAGGCCCAGGGATATTCGTAACGACGGGTGTCGTTATTGGGTTGAATGCAGAACGGTCCCCGCAGGCGAACCAGGACATCCTCGGGCAATACACGTTGCAAGTAGCGCTGGCCGCGAAGCCACCTCCCGTGGGGTGCCTGCCATGTTCGGTTCCATTGACGGTACTCGGGAGGAAGGTCTCGTGGCGCAAGCATGGGGAAACTTTCGGTACAGGCTAATTTCAGATCGGACGAAAGAGTTCGCCCTCGGCTACACTGTCCCGTCGCGCATAAAACAGCAAGCGGGAACTGGCAGCGAAATCCGCAGCCGCTTCTACAGGCCCTTTCCGCCCGAGGACTCGCTCACCGCCCGCCTGTCAAGCTTGCTACGCGGTAACCGGCCGGCTCATCTTCGGCATCGCCGGCTTTGAAGAAGAAGGAGCGAAGCGCCTGAGCAGCACAACGACCAGCAGAACAGTCAGCACGTAGCTCACGATCTGCATCAGCGAAGGACGCGCGGTGTAGCCAATTAGCACGTGGAGCGTCTGTCCCAAATAGCTTCTCTCCGAAAGGATCCAGGACGTATCCCAGAGCGGATAGATTCCTGACGGAACAATGTCCGCCGCAGATAGAAAGCCTACCGCCTGCTGCACCATACCGGCGGAAAGCAGCACCAGGAGGAAACTGGTAACGGAGAAGATGTGTCGGGTCGCCGCCTTGAGCAGACCATAGTAAATACCGGCGCCGACCAACAGTCCGAGCCCTAGCCCGAGCGCGCTTCCTAAAAGGACATCGATGAACATCGTGCCGCCCGCAAGCATTCCATGGCCCAACAAAACGACTTCCGAGCCCTCTCGAAGCACGCTCAAGGCAACGGCAAGCGCAAGCACGGAATGATGCCGTCTTCCGCAACTTACTTCACCACCGATCTCACGGAGTCGTGCGCACAGCTCCCGGCTATGTCGCTTCATCCAAATAAGCGTGCTGGTGATAAGCACTGCAGCAGTGAGCAGCACCGCAGCGTTGAAAACTTCCTGACCAAAGCCTTCGACGGCGCGGGCGATCCTCTCGGTCGACAGAGCGACTACCGCCGATCCGAAAAGCCCGAGCCCAACCCCGGCCCAGATCCAGCTCGCCCTATTCTGAACACCCTTGGTGGCAGCGACCAAGACACCCAAAATCAGCGCGACTTCAAGAGCCTCACGAAAGACAATTAGCGCAAAGGAGATCATTAGGACGGATTCTCCTCGCTCGCATCTCCAACAACCAGCTTGCCCTGAGCCGTCGCCTCGTTGAATTCTCCGAAGAAGCTGTACTCTCCAGGCTGGAGGGGTCCTACAAGAATGGTTGCCTGGCTGTTACCCGCAATAATCTTCTCCCGATTGAGATCGTGGCTTTCGAACTCCTCCGGCGTTGAATCCTGATTTTTCACGATCAACTTGATTTTCTTGTCGGCCGGAACGCGCACCTCCGCCGGCTCAAAGCGGTGATTTTTGATAATAATCTCAATACCATCCGTATCAGCTCGGACAGGCTGAGCACCGGCAAGCACGGTAAGGGCAAAAAGAGACTGCACTAGAATGCGACGCATGGGATCCTCCGAAGATTGCATGCCATACCTAGCAATTCCCGCCAAACTCTGCAATCCGACTACATACACCACCGAAAAGTCTAGGCGGCCGGTGTCCCGGAGGTAAATTCCACTAAATCCAAAGCTCTAACGGAGCTTGAGCCACTATTGCCCGCAGCACATCCGTACGAGTCAGAATCCCAACCAACCGCTGCTTCTCATCAAGAACCGGAAGGCAGCCAATTCGCTCGGTAATCATCGCTCGCGCTGCATCCCGAATGAGCGTCGAAGGCAATCCGGTTAATAGCTTGGTAGTCATAAACTCCTCGAGACGTCGTCCCCGACTCTCCGCACCGCTAACCCAATCGAGAAAGTTCTCGTTCTGACGAGAGGCTTCGCGGAGCAAATCACGCTCTGAAACCACGCCAACAAGCTTATTGTCGTGCATTACCGGAACATGTCGCAGCCGATGCTGGCGGATAAAAGCGAATGCGTCGTGCATGGTAGTCCCGCGGCGCATCGAAAGCACCGGGCTGGTCATGATTTGCCTCAGCGTCGTTGCCGGGGTGCGCTTTTCGCCGACCGCCGCTGCAACTTGAGCATAGGGATTCTTCGAACGCTCCGCGCTCGACACTTCATCCACGCGGTACTCGCCGAGATGGGTACCGAATTTGTACCAGGTAAGGGACACCGTCTTCTCTGTCCGTTCTTCACCTAATAGATCGACAGGTGCCCAGAAAAACTAAAGAATTACCCCTCGCCCACTCCTTCTCTCCACGCCCTCGGTGAGGTCGAAGCGACTCTAACGATCAATCATACATCAAAGATATGCATTAATTACAAGCAGTTACATAACCAAGCGAGGATACCCCCTGCTTCTGCGGCTGAACCGACGATCCGCAAGACCAGCACCGCGTCACCCACGTCCGCCAAACCGCCAACCACCCCCGTACCGGCAAAAGCCTTCCGCCGGGGGAGTGCGGAGACGTGCAAGTTGCACAGGCGGGCAGCCACTCTCTC
>JAGRAW010000197.1 GCA_020434415.1 Bdellovibrionales bacterium | reverse complement strand
CTGCCCTTCCTTCAGCCCGAGATTGGTGGTTGGATTTACGCGATTGCGGCGACCGTCGGCTTCATGCACGCTGCCGCGATTACGCTTCCGTGGGCTATCGTTCCCGATGTGGTCGAATTTGACGAGCTCAAATCAGGCGAGCGGAGAGAGGGTCTCTTCTATGGGGGCACAACGTTTAGCTACAAAGCGGCTACCGGACTCGCTTTTCTAATTTCAACGAGCGTTCTTCAGTTGACCGGCTATGCGGCGGGAGTCGCGCAGACGCCGCTGGCCCTTGGCGCAATCCGTGTACTCACCGGACCGTTTCCTGCGCTGGCCTTACTCGGCGCCGTCTTCTTGGCGATGCGCTATCCGCTGACGCGCGAACGTCACGCTCAAATCGTCGCCGCTCTCAAAGAGCGTCAAGCACACGGGTAGAAAGAAACGGGGGAAGAACGAGCGTTATGCGTGACCGTCTGCCGAGTGGGTTGCCTCGACGACGGTGTGAATTCCCCCACGGATCTTGAAATCGCCCAGGACCGTCATCCGCCGCGGCGCAACGAGGGCAACCAAGTCATCGAGAATCTGATTGGTCACTGCTTCGTGGAAATGCCCCTCATCGCGAAACGACCACAGGTAGAGCTTTAACGACTTCAGCTCCACGCACAGCTCTGCCGGTACGTAAGAAATGTAGAACGTGGCAAAATCCGGCTGCCCTGTCTTGGGACAAAGGCAAGTAAATTCCGGACATTCGAACCGAATCTCGAACTCGCGCCCCGGCCGCGGGTTCGGAAAGGTTTCAAGCGCTTTCGAAGGAGACCTCGTCACCGCTACTTTCTCCCGGTGACGCTGCGAAAGAACTCGACAATGCCGGCGCTCGAAGTGTCTTCAGATTTTGCCGCTTCGAGCAGCGCTTCGAGCTCTCCAGCATCAAGCCAAACACCACCCGAATCGGGGCAACGATCGATAACCACACCGCTCAGCACTTCTTGCACCATCGGCTTACCGGTGATCGGGCTCGGGCGAGGCGCTTCCTCTTCCTTCTTTCGTCGCAAACGCTCGAGAGCCTCACGATTTCGTTTCTCGAAATACGACTCTTCCTTGGCTTTACGCATGTTGTCCCAGCTATCGGAACTCATCGGATACTCCTCCTTTCAGAATACCTCTTCTCAATGACTGCCCGGCGACATGGCGATCCGGACCCGGCCCCTATTCTCTTCATTGGCGGTAGTTACTACCGGCGCAATTTACCCCCTGACCTTGGCCGTAGCACCTACCGCCGGAGGCAGTGGGAGAACGAAACAAGGATTTCTTGAATGCCGCAGCAGAGGCGAAGATTTTTGTCTAGTTAGTATACGGCGAGCAATGGAAAAGAAAAAGGCGGGGCTACTTGCATGACAGAAAAGGCGCCAACGGGACGTCTGCAGCAATCTGTCAGGCTCGGCACGGCGTCGCGACAAAAAAAGTCCCCTCCGACTTCCGATGTCGACCTGACACCCAAGCTGGAAACCGAAGGGGTACTGAAACAACTGATACTCTCAACCACCGCACAGCAATCAACCACCACTTTCAGCGATTCAGCGTTCATGCACTAATCTGCTTTGGCACTTGAATTGCTTCATATACCGCAAAAAAACACGCCACGAACTCAAGTGCCCGATGATACTTGCTTTTTGCCGACCTTCGCCGACGCTTCATGGCGGACTTTTGTCCGGCCCGGTTCTCCATTGACCGCTGAAAGCTTTTCTGTGATAGAGCTAATCAGTTTTTTACATGCGTTGGCCCGTTCGTCGAAGCGGTGCCCGGACTGCCGCTTGACCGGCTGTCAGACAGCTCAAAGCTGGTCTCAGCCTGGTGCTCCTTGGCCCGCTGCAGCACTCTAGTCTGTCAGACAGGTCGGTTGTAAAGCAGCGGTCTGCTGCGTAATACCCGACACTCGTGGCGGCTGAGCTGCCCGCAACATCATAGAGATTATACCCCTGCCACGTACCGTTTCGGTTATTCGACGGGTTGTTAGGTGTGGGGATATAGTGGAGCATCGGAGGTTCGACCAGACAACAGAGCACTAGGCCCGGCGGGGAGGTTGGGGCGACAAAAAGCCCTGACGCTTAGCTCGGATTTAGCATCGTTCTCCGGGCTCTTCTCGGGGGTGTATCTTTTGTTTGGTTCCGCCTTCGGCGAAACAATGGACTTCGCGGACGCGAGGTCAAAGTAGAGCCGAAACTTGTAGTGGGCTCAGTATACAGGCGCGACATGCAGACTGCGGTAGCCGTAGAACCGGTACGATCTTCCTCCTCGGTTTCCTCGAGAGTGGCCTCCAATCTGTTCATCGATTTCTTCCGAAACATCGTTCAGTATCGGGAGTATCTGAAGCAGTCCGTTGCTCGCGACTTGCGTCGCCGCTACAAGCGGTCCGTGCTCGGCTATATTTGGAGCATGCTGAATCCGCTGCTCATGATGACGATCCTGGCCATCGTGTTCTCCAATATCATGCGTCACAGCGTGCATGATTACGCCGTGTTTCTTTTCAGCGGGATGCTGACTTGGACGTATTTCAGCTCCACCAGCCAGGGCTGCCTCGGCACCATTCGAGCCAATGCCCGGATCATGGAACAAGTCCCGGTTCCGAAATACATCTTCCCCCTTTCTGTCGGCTTTTCAGGCCTGGTCGACCTGCTGCTTTCCTTTGTACCACTGTTGCTGGTGATGATCGTGGTCGGTCACGACATCCCGGTCACGATCTTCGCGGTGCCCCTGGTGTTGCTGCCCTTGTTCTGCATAACGATGGGTATCTCCTTGATCTGCGCGGTATCGAACGTCTTTTTCGAAGATACGCAGCACCTCGTCGAAGTCATCTTTCGAGCGGTGTATTACCTCTGCCCGGTACTCTACACCCGAGAGCATCTGCCCCAGTGGCTCGTCAAGTGGGCCTCCCTCAACCCCATGTTCGGACTGATCGAAATGATGCGAGGGCTCATCTATGACGGACAGCTCCCGGACGCGGAGAAATATTTCACCAATTTTGGCGGCTGCCTTGTCGTGCTCATGATTGGGCTTTGGATCTTCCGCCGGGCGGATCGAAAATTCATTTATTTCTTGTAGTAGTATCTGTGAGCACTATGGCATCCCAGCCCATGATGATGAGCGACTCTGAACTATCGCCGGAACAGGTACCGCCGCCGCGCGCGGAAGAAGACATCGCGGTAAAGATTGAGGGGGTCTCGGTTGCCTTCCGCTCCTATAAGGAGCGCCCAACAACGCTAAAAGAAGCGTTAATCAAGTTCGTCCGCACCGGTCAATTTCGTTACTACTCGAATTTCTACGCGCTGAAAAACGTTTCGTTCTCCGTACAGCGCGGCCAGGTGCTTGGCATTATAGGATCGAACGGTGCCGGTAAGAGCACCTTGCTGCGGACTATCGCCGGAGTGCTCCCCCCCACCGAAGGAACAGTAACGGTGAACGGCAGCCTCGACTCGTTGATTCAACTTGGCGCGGGCTTCGACTCGGAGTTGAACGCAATCGAGAATATCTACCTCAACAGTTCGCTTCGCCGACGAAGCCGGGCGCAGATCAAAGCGCGCATTCCGCATATCCTCGAGTTTGCGGAGCTGGAGGAGTTTGCAACGACTCCCATCAAATACTACTCGTCAGGAATGTATGCGCGGTTAGGATTCGCAGTGGCCATCGAGCGTGATCCCGACATTCTGATTGTGGATGAAGTCTTGGCCGTAGGGGACGAACGATTTCAGGAGAAATGCCGAGCGGTCTTTCAACGCTTTCTCGACCAGAAGAAAACGATCATCATCGTCAGCCACGGCATGACTTCGCTCGAAAAGCTGGCGGATACCATAGTTTTGCTCTCCAAAGGACAGGTCGTTTACGTCGGGGATCCGAAAACGGCTATAGAAAAGTACCGCGACGCTGATTACCAAACTGCGCTGGGCCACGCCTGAGCCGCATCCACGGTGGGAGGAGCCGTTCCGCTATGACCGACGAAGTAGCTACTCAACCGACAAACGATGCTCCCGCCAAAGCCTTGAACACCAATGATGCTGTGCTTCAACGGTACGCCGCAGCACAAGTCTCTGCGGCACGCGCGCACGCCAGTTCCGCGGATATTCGCAAGGAAAACGCCAAACTTCAGGCGCGGCTCGCCGAGCTGGAAGCTCGATGCCTGAGTGACTCGGAGGAGCTTGAACGTCTACGGGAGGCACAACTTGCTGCCGAAGCCGTGCGCGAAGAGCTGCAACGCAGCATTGGAGATCTGGAAGCTAAGCTCGGCCGACAAGTAGCCGCTGCCGAGCAGCAACTCGATGAGCTTCAGCAAGCCACCGCAGGGCTAAAGCAAGCCGAGAAGGAAAATCGGGAGCTGGCAACGCGACTTCAGCAGCAGGAGGCCGAGCTACATGCTCTGCGCAGCGCAAGGTCATATCGACTAGCGGGAAAGATACGTAAAGTGCTTCGCTTGATTCCCGGTGCACGTCGCGTCACGACGGTATAGTCCGCCTGCCCCGGTGCCCCAGCTACCTCGGCGCCCGACCTACGTCGGCATCACGGTCAAGGTTCTCTACGTGATTGGTTTACCCCGCGGAGTTCGCAACCCGCAGCGGTTCTCGTTCCCGCTGCGGCGCGCGTGCCCGCACGCCGGGAAACAATATCGTCTGATCGGCAACTGCCGAACCGGCATTCTGCCAGGATCGGGGGGCATTGATTTCGAAGATATCCAACCAGTCGTCTACCGCGATTGATTCACTGAACCGCTCCGCCGTCGCAATCGCAGCGGCACGTAGGGTTAGGCGCAGTTCTTTGTTGGTAAGCAGCTGCACAATTCGCTCAACCGCAAGCTCGGTCCGCTCAATCGGCACGACGAAGCAGTTCTCTCCGTCACGCGCATAACGCTCGATGCCTCCCGAAGCGGACAAGATCGGGACAGCACCGCATGCCATCCCTTCGATCCCCATGCGTCCGAACCCGTGCCAATAGGACACATCAAGCACGAGGTCGCTTCTACGATAAAGCTTCGCGACGTCTGCCTGACTCAACCGCCCGAGAGGCTCGACGCACCGCGCGAATTCTTCGGGTAGCTCGGCGTCCTCCCCGAAGAGCTGGAGACGGGCTTCCGGCACGCGCGCCTTCACAGCCTGAAGAATGGCAGTACATTCTTTCCCTCCCCGCCGAGGGGTTCGAGGCCGATAATACGCGGTAAGACTAGGCCGCCCGAACGCCTTGTCCTGCTCACCAGGATAGAATACGGTTCGCGCCAAACCGGGAGAGACCAGCGAAACGTCAATGCCGTGTTCCCGTTGCACTACCTGCCGGAGATAGTCGGTCTTCGCAACCGCATGAAGTCCTAAGTGATAGCTCTGCTCGGCTTCGCGAATCGTCGGAAGCCGATCCGGTCGGGAGTAGAACCATGGCTCATAATCCTGCACATAGTAATACCCTTTGAGCCCGGAATAACGCCGGGTAAGCGCCTTTACGTAATAGGCCGTGAGCCAGAAAGTCGCGACCACGTGCTGCGTGCTCCAGTCGAGCTCCATGAGCTGCTCCGGAGAGACCGCGATCGGCGGAGAAAGGTAAGGAAATTGGATAGTATCCGGCTGCGTCAGTGTCAGGACGCGCGCCTCGACCCCTCGGAGCTGAAGCTCATTGACGTGCTGCAGTACCGACAAGGTGCCGCCGCCAAGAATGACGCTCGGCACGATGAAGACCACCTCGACACCATCCAACAGCGAGGCCACGCGCGTGCTCACTCTCGCTCGCCGCGAGAGCCGTTCCATCTGTTCCGGAAGTCCTTGTACTGATACCGGGGCCACCGGCGGCTCAATCACCGGGGCAAGTTGCCGATAGCGCGACCGGACTTCTCGCAGCGGATCTCGCGCAAGAAACTCGGGATACACCAGCCAATAGTAACGCCCCCAGCGTGCTTCAAAAATGGGCCGGTTCGCGCGAGCGTGCTCTCTACCACCCTCCATGCCGAAGGATTCCGACTTTCGATGCAGAATGAGGGAGTTTTCTGCCACGACCATATCCACGCCGTGGAGAAACATCCGCATGCACAGATCGGACTCCTCGCAGAATCCTCGAAAGTAGACAGGGTCGAAGAATCCGAACGAATCAAGGGCCCAGCGGCGTAAATACAGTAACTGCCCCTCCGGCGTAATGACCGTCGGATTTTTCGGCGGTCCAAACGACGCGATGGTCTCCGCTGCCCGTGCTAGCGAATCGCCGGGATTGACCTGCAACTGTAGATGGGGAGAATTCGTGGAAAGCGACGAGGCGATGCCCACATCCGGTCTCGCATATGCCGCATCCGCAAGAGCGGAGAGCGTGTGCCGTGTCAGCACGATATCGGAATTGACGAGCACGACGTCATGCTCCGGGTTTGCGGCAGCATATCCGGTCAAGCAAGCTTGCACGAACCCTTCATTCTCTTCTTTGTGCAGTAACCGAATCCGTGACGTGCTCCGCGCAATTTCATTGAGCGCCCGAGTGGTGCCTGCATCCGACCGATCATTGACCACAATGATTTCATAGTCGGACGGCGCGTACTGCAGGACGCTTCTCAAACACTGGACGGTTGCATCCAAAGCGCAATACACAGGGATGATCAGACTTACTCCCCGACGGATGCTGCGCTCCGCACGGCGAGCTTGATCATATCCAACCACAGCGGTGTCGAGGTGCTCGAGAAATCCTTCGGGGAAAGCGACTTCGAGCGCCTGCAGCGCTTCCATTCGGCGCTCTCTTTGTGACGTCAGTTCATCAGGAGCATCGAGAAGTCGAAGTAGCTGCTCAGCGGCTTGCTGCGGCTCACTTAGGACGATCTGTTCGGCGACGCTCGGTTCAGTACGGTGCAGGTTCCCCTGCTCCGAGAAGACTCCTGTGAGCGGTAGCGCACCGCTGACGCATGCTTCCCATGCGAGAGTACTGGTCCGCACGCCGCTTACATCAATGACAATCTCATGTTCGCGGAGCAAAGCGGCAAGATCCGATGGCCGGGCGGCATTGAAAGGAGCAACGGACTGGCCCTCGAACGGCCCGACAACATCCACCGTTATCTGCTGCGGGCACCGCTGCAAGGCCTGAACCACAGCGTCGACGACAGCAGCTTTCGCACCCGAATGCGCGGTCGTGACAAACAGTACGCTTCTACGGCGTGGGGTAGTAGTCCCGGCATGGAAAATCGAAGGGTCGACGAAGGGCGGTATCTCGACTGCGTGCTGAAACAGTGGGTTGAGCGCCACAGCTTCTCGCGTCAAACTGCGACTGTTTGAGATCGGAAGGAACTCCGCATGCAACGCCCACTGCGCGTAGTGAAACCCTTCTCGTCCTTCTTCCGTCAGCGCTTCCCAGCCAAACTCTTGCACAAACTGAGCAGCTCGACCTCGGAGTCGATAGCGGAGTGCTGCAGTCGCGCGCACTGCACGCCAGTGACAAGCGATTATCCAGCAGCCGGTAAGAAGCTCGACTTCTTGCAACACCGACTGAAGACTGACGACCGACCAATG
>JAGRAW010000196.1 GCA_020434415.1 Bdellovibrionales bacterium | reverse complement strand
ATCCCAGCAATAATCAACTCAACTATCCATCATATGTCCGTCAGGGTGCTGTGACGCTCGCTCAGGCAGGATGGTATGACGTATATCATCACGCGGCGGCCGAGTCTGGCGCGTTGCAGCGCAATGAAAGCTTCTACATGCAGGTTACGAATCAAACAGCTCCGCTAGGCGAATCTCTATTCGCGAACTGTGGAGACTCCTGGATCGTCCAGGATAGTGACAACATTCAGACACCGCCTCCCGGGACGCTGCTATACACCGGCACCTTCTGGTTCGATACAAACGCGAATACCGTATCCTTCCAACATTACTGTCCGCTCTACCGGGCCGGTTCCTGTCTGGACCTACATGACGCGAGCCTTCCGGCCTCCAATTGTGATGAGATGGACCCTGTCAATCGTCACTCTCACAACTCCGTACACCTGAACATGTCTGAATTCTGCCTGATCCCTCGCGCGGCACCGATACCCTCACCGCCGGGAGATCCGCTGTGTGACTTGTTTCGTGTTACCATTGCATGGGGGGACGCGGTTGCGGAGGAGGACCTGCACAATCGAAGGAATATCGAGTGGGTCAGCGAGGGCCCTCACCTCTCTTGCTTAAGCGACCATATTCAGCGAGCTATCGATCTTTGCTCTTCGCACACCCCTGATGAGTGGTGGGATGCTTGGGACGACTGCGTCGTGAAGGGCTATTTTATGAGCGCAAGCGGATTCCTAACTGGCGAGTATCGGTCATGGGACATCACCGACACGACAACCTATGAACTGTTTGACGCCTTTGGCGCCAAATACGACGTCGATGGCCCGCGTCTCGAACCTGACTTGATCCAATGCTTCGGGCAGATCTACGAGAACTTCAGTGATTTACCTCCGAACTGCCTACACTACCAAAAGGGCGGCACTTGGTATTTCGACTCGGAGTGTAACGCGATAAATTTCGGACCTGACGACAAGCCGACCGCCGCCTGCGATCAAGCCGTGCTCTCCTGGTTCGGATCCCCGATATCCCTCATTTGGGAGCCGGGCACTGACGTCGAAAAGAATGTTGTGTCAACGCATTTCCCCCTCCATCCAGGCAGACAGGGTAAGGTCTACACCTGGAAGGCGTCCGCAGGAGCGCCTCTGCTCGTCCACGACCCTCTCCGAACAGGTCAGATAACTTCCGCTCACCAACTCTTTGGAGAGTGGGCGTTTGGCGGTAAAACCGTCGCGTCAACAAGCAAGGTAGGAAGCCGACGCGATAGCGGCGACAGCCCACTTGGACCCTGGAGAAACGGCTACGAAGCGCTCTCCACGTTAGACACCAATCGTGACGGCCGAGTTTCAGGCGCAGAATTGAACGAGTTGAGTCTGTGGTTCGACATAAATCGGGATGGGGTCTCCCAACACGGGGAGGTCAAGTCGGTACAGGAGATGGGAGTCACCTCCCTATTCTGCAAGGTCGATAGTACGGACCCTGTCACTCGCAGCGTCCACGCAAAGAAAGGCTTTGAGCGAACGGAACATGGACGCACTGTTACGGGAGCTTCGGTCGATTGGTACGGTGAGGAAGCAACTTCCTCGGCGGAGCTGGCCATCAAGAACATGGCTCGAACCGCAGTTGCCGGAAGCCCGGACCCCGAAGCCCTGAACGCTGCCGCAAACGAACTCCAGTTGGATGCGCCAACCACACCATCCGCCTTCTCGTTAGAAAACGCTCCGAGCCTAAGCGGCGTCTGGAAGTGGGAGGCAGAAGAAAAAGACGGTTCGGCGACAAAACACTACTCAGGAATACTGACGCTCGCACACCGTAACGGCATGCTTAAGGGCCACAGTCTGTTGGAAGTACCTCTAGGAAGCAAGAAGTCGCGCAGCATGATGAATCTTTTCACCCTCGACGGCAAAACCGAAGTGACCGAGGAAGGAAGTATGAGGTTGAGCTTTGCGCTGAAAGATAAGGGAGTATCCACAGCGCATTCCGAGGCATTTGTCATGGATGCTCAAACGCTTTGGGGCAAGACCGTTTCAGCCTCCAAAGTGAACGGACAGCAAGTGCGCATCGAGTATACCTGGAGAGCTACTCGGGTCAGCTCACCGACCGGCAGCCAGTAGAAGTCATCCCAACATAGTGCGGCGATCTACAGAATCGACCCTGGAACGCGCTTGGTGCTTCGTTCCCTAACGTACGGGCGTACAACGTCGCTTCCCCCGATAGACCTCCCGCCGAGATACGGGCTTCATCAACTCGATCTTCAGGCGCACGGCGAGGTGGACGAACAGCATCGCGTGCGTGCTGTGTGATCCGATCGGTCGCAAGCGGTTATCATCTGTCGAAAACGAAGAATGCCGCGGGACATAAATCACTTTTTTGTAACTTTTTTGTGATCAAACCATCAAGGTTTTGTGATGAGACGCCGTTCGCCTAAGTATCGCTTTGCGCGGTACATTGGAAACGGTATCTTTCCTGGTGGTGCTCATGAATCGTCTCAGTTACGCTAAATTGCTCTTATCTGCGATCGTTAGCGTATATTGCAGCAACTTTTCCGCTTCGGCAGAACCTACGCCTTCCATGCCGGAAGATATCTACGCTGCTCCGGATGGTCCACCGCCGGTCTCGTTGACGGAATGCCCGCCCGAAGGGTTTCTCCTCAGCCTCAATTCAGTTGAAACGGAACGACGGATATCCTCGTATTATTTTCTGCGTCCTAGAAACAATGAGCCGAATTACCCGTCCTATATACAACAGGGCGCAGTTACATTCGAACAGGCTGGGTGGTACGATGTGTACCATCATGCAGCGGCCGAGTCCGGAGCGTCGCAGCGAAATGAAAGCTTCTACATGCAGGTAAAGAATCAGACGGCGCCGGCCGGCGAGTCTTTATACGCCAACTGCGGAGATTCTTGGATTGTTCGAGATAGCAACAATATCGAGACGCCCCCTCCAGGGACATTGCTCTATTCGGGTACTTTTTGGTTCGATACTACTGCAAACACCGTAGCGTTCCAGCACTACTGCCCATTGTACCGTGCCGGAATCTGCCAGGAATTTCACGATGGTAGCTTTCCGCGGTCGACCTGCGACTACATGGTACCCTCGGACCCCTTGTCTCACAACTCGGTACACGTCAACATGCAGGAGTTCTGCTTCGTGCCTCGCGCGGCGCCCGCGCCAACGCCACCAAGCGACCCGATGTGCGACTTGTTTAGAGTCACGATCCAGCACAACGATACTCTCCCGGTCGAAGACACTCAAAATCGACAAAATATCGAATGGCTTGGGGAAGGTCCTCATCTTTCATGTCTGAGCGACCACGTCCAGCGTGCCATCGACTTATGTAATCCGCATACCCCTGACCAGTGGTGGGGCGCATGGGACGACTGCGTGGTGAAGGGCTACTTCATGAACGCTACCGGCTATGTCACCGGCGAATATCGCTCCTGGGACGAAACGGATACGACTGTTCACCAGTTGCTTGACCCGCTTGGGGTACAGTACAGCATCGACAGCCCAGGCCTGGAGCCTGATCAAATCGAGTGCTTCGGACAGGTCTACGAAAACTACAGCGACCTGCCTGAAACCTGCTTGCACTATCCTACAGGCGGCACATGGTATTTTGACTCATCGTGCAATGCAGTCAATTTCGGAGCGAACGATAAGCCCACGGACGCGTGCGACCAAGCCGTGCTCTCGTGGTTCGGCTCGCCGATCTCCCTTCTTTGGGAGCCCGGAACCGATATCGAAGCTGACGTAGTCACCACAACATTTCCACTCAATCCCACCCAATCCGGAAAAGTGTACACTTGGAAAGCATCGGCAGCGGCGCCGCTCCTTGTCCACGATCCGCGGCGAACCGGCCAAATCACTTCTGCCCATCAGCTTTTCGGAGAATGGACCTTCGGCGGCAAGTCCTTGGCGATGAACACCGCGCGGGAAAGCCGGCTGGACTCTGGAGAGGTCCCGCTGGGGCCCTGGAAGAATGGTTACGAAGCGCTCGCTACTCTGGATACCAACCGGGATGGTCGTATTTCCGGCCAGGAGCTTAACGAGCTCAGTCTCTGGTTCGACAGGAATCGCGACGGCGTCTCCCAGGACGGAGAGGTGAACACGGTACAACAAATGGGCGTGACTTCGCTCTTCTACAATCATGATCGCGTCGATCCTGTCACCCGTAGCGTTCATGCCAAGCGAGGATTCGAGCGGGTCGAGCAAGGCCGTGTCATCAGGGGGTCATCGGTGGATTGGTACGGAGAAGAGGCGGACTCGACTGCCGCGCTTGCCATCAAGAATTTGGCTCGGAGCGCCGTGTCAGGAATGCCTGATGTTGAAGGCCTACAATCTGCAGCGCAGGAGCTCCGTGTGGATCCCCCGACTGTCCCCTTCACTTTTGCCGGCGAGTCTGCGCCAAGCCTAAGCGGCATCTGGAAGTGGGAGGCTGAAGAGAAGAAGGGGTCGGCGTCCCAACGCTATTCCGGCATTCTTACCCTTGCGCATAACAATGAGAAGCTTCGAGGTCATAGCATCCTGGAAGTGCCTCTGGCCCACAAAAAGGCCCCAAGCATGATGAATCTCTTCACGCTTGACGGGAAGACCGAACGCACGGAGGAGGGCAGCATGAAGTTACACTTCACGCTGAAAGACAAGGGCGTTTCCACTGCGGTCTCAGAGGCATTTGTTATGGATTCGCAGACGCTTTGGGGCAAGACGATTTCGGCCTCCAAAGTGAATGGGCAGCAAATTCGCATCGAGTACACATGGCGAGCGACACGCATCAGCTCACCAGCCTCGAGCAACTAGTAGCGTTGCCCTGAAGCTGCCGGAAGATTGCCAATATGAGCAGAAAAAATTCTTCTCATAGGTAGAATACCGACCTCGGACACTGCTATCATTGAGCAACATCCGACGTAGTGTTCGTAGAATGCGATCTTTCTCATCGCAGTCATCAGTAGCTGCACTACACTGAAGGCCCTCTCTTACGTTGCTTCCGCCGTCACTTCCAAGAATGCACTAGAACGCAATAGAGGGCCGGCAACCCTCTGGCTTTTCTTTTCTCACTGCGCCGTTCTGGCGCTGGAAGCTGTAGGAGGTTTTAGGATGAACGTCAAAAAGACTACGCAGACCGGTCGGAAGCTCACGCAAGGAGCAATCGACACCGTGATCGACAAGTCAGACACGGTCGTCGAGAGGAGG
Organism: Bdellovibrionales bacterium; assembly: GCA_020434415.1. Taxonomy (GTDB): domain Bacteria; phylum Bdellovibrionota_C; class UBA2361; order SZUA-149; family SZUA-149; genus JAGRAW01. The sequence continues at coordinate 2,345 of JAGRAW010000196.1, read as the reverse complement.
CAAACGCGACGAAAGCGCGCTTACAACGTGAACGAAGAGCGCTTGCTGTCGGAGAATTTTCGCTTTGGCAATTACGAGCAGACGGCGATGTGCATCGGAGCTTTGCTTTCACTGTTGTGGATCATGGGCTTCAAGGTTGGTGGCCTCCTTTCACCACAAGACCCTGCACTCTCGCAGGCTATCGGCGCAATCGTCGGCTACCTCTTCAGTTGCGCATTAGTCCCCGTGATGGTGAAGATGCTTCGAAAGCTCGCACGAAGCGTGCCTCTGATGGAAGCCTCGCGCAAACGAGACATCCTGTCGAAGTTCGTTCCACACATGTGGTATGACCAAGACGCACACTTTTACCTCCAACCGGAAAAGAACTCCGCTGCTCGCGGCGCACTTCCCGACTGGCCCTACCGAGAAGGCGAACAAGCCGCCTCCTGCATGCTGGTAGGCATGTTCTTCGGCGGAGCGCTCTCCTGGGCCATCTACCTCGCGGCGTTCGCCCTGTAGGTTCCTGTCACAGACAATCCCTTTTTGAGCCAGAACCCACGGTTGCTGGCTCTTCCCCTTTTCGCGCTGCACTGAAGATAGCAAACCGCGCGGCGTTTGCCTGGTGGTCAGCCTGTCCTTTGCGGATCGGTAGTATCTTGAACAGCCCTGAGACGGCAGTCTCCTTCCAGAATGCTAATATAGCCCCCTTCAGCAATCTCCTTGCGCGCGAACTACCTCCCTGCTCCCGCAGGCGCTCTCAGAATCCATTGCTGAAATGGAACGAGAGCGCTCAATTCGGCTAGATCGGCCCTGCTCCATCGTTCGCTCGCCGCGAGATCCGCAGTCGGGACAACAGGCACACGCTCGGGGACCAAACCCGCTGCCCGAGCACATTGCTCAATAAGACCAGTGTCGAGGTAATGAAATTCGGTTCCCCAACTGTTCGGGAATTTGCAGTAGACACGAGAGAATCGCTCTCTCCCGTGCACCGGATCTATTTCCGCATACTCGACACCGTACTTCGTAAACATAAGCTCTCTATCCGCAGAGAGGAGCGCTCCTTGGCTGTTTGTCAGCACGCAGTGCCCTCCGGGCTTCAAGTTGATGGCGATGTTCCGACAGAAGCCTTCGACCATCGACAAGCTCGAAGAATAGCAAATCACGAAGTTGCAAAGAATTGCATCGAAGGGGGCGCCTTCGTATGCCGAAGCTACGGATGCATCGGCTACCACTACTTTCGACCGTCCTGCGAAGCCCGCCGCAGCAAGCTTTTCCGTCGATAGCTCGACGATCTCCGGACTCAAGTCTGCCCCCATTGCCCGCTCCGCGCCCGACGCTAGGAGACGCAGCAGGAAATCACCGTCACCACTCGCCAGGTCGAGAACACTTAGCCCTTCGACGTTGCCCAAGTGATACAGAATTGACGGCCGCATCACTAGCCGGTGGGTTGGATGGGAGGATGTCATTTCATCATAGAGTACGGCACCTCGATCATCATAGTGCGTGAAGAAACCATCTGATTTGTTCATTTCTGCTATCTTCGCTTCCAGGTGAGTAGACGTAGACGGGGACCCTTTCTTCTCAGCAATTCCCACACAGCGTACGTTGCAATGCCGGCAAGCATGCCGGGAGCGACCTCGTAGATCACATTCGACAGTCCGAACTTTTTCCATAGAATCGCCGTGATAGAGCCGACAAGCATCATTGCAATCGCGGTCGATTCCCTTACTCGACGATTCCACACATACAAGAGCAAAAGCGGTCCAAATGACGAGGCGAGGACCGACACAGACAGTAGCACGAGGTCAAACACGTTGCTGCCGCCGTAGAGCGCTATCAGCAACGCCAAAAGCGCGGTTAGCACGGTCGCACCTTTCGTCCGCCCAAGGCTTGCTTCTTCACTGGGCAAGATGTCACGCGTAATCGAGGCGCTGCAGCTAAGGATCAGCGAATCGGCGGTCGACATAGTGGCTGAAAAGAGTCCCGCCAAGACCAATCCGACCAAGACCGGCGGAAGGAGTTCCAATGCCAAGGAGGGAAGCGCCAACTCGGCGTCGAAGGTATGAGATTCGGGTAAAACAATCCGAGCAAGCAGGCCGACACCGATCGAGCAGGCATAAAATAGCGTATACCAAGTATAGTAATAGAGGCGGACTCGAGTCATGCTGCCGGTTTCGCTCATCGCCATAAACCGAATCATCACGTGAGGCATGCCAATGATCGCCAGTCCGCCGAAGACCCAGCCAAGAATCCAAAGCACTAGATAGAAACCTCCGCCGCCTACTGTTGCGGGCCATAAAGACATATAGCTGTCCGACACGCCAATAAGCTGCTGATAGGCTCCATGGACCCCCCCTAAACTCTCG
>JAGRAW010000195.1 GCA_020434415.1 Bdellovibrionales bacterium | reverse complement strand
GTGCTTCCGGAAATCCCAAGGCAAGCAGCACTTCCAGTGGAGCGGTGTTGATGTTGATTCTGTTTCCGCCGCTTGCAGAGGCTGTCACGTAAGGCGCAATTCGCGCCAATCGTTCGAGCGTCATCCCGGGCACTAGAGCAGCTTCGGATAGCGTGCGTAAAGGACGGTTGTAAAACCACGTTTGGTCGGCAGAGGATTCGATGCCTTCCCCCGGAAATGCCGCATTCGCGTGGGACCGGTTGTCGGTATCGATCCAGTCATGCAACACCGCGACCTGGTCACTCGCTTCCAGAGCAACATTGCCTAAGGTACGCTTTTGCTCGTCGGGATACTGATCACGGACGAAACCGGCCCTCAGAAACAGCTCGCGAAGTACGTTCTTCCAATAATCGTCGACCTCGGTTGGTCCGCCTGTCGGGCTCGGTGCTGCTCCCCCGAAGGGATTGCCGCCGGCTGAGCCGCCCGTTCCAGCAACAGCATTGAGATTAATCTTCCCGCTCTCGTCGACGATCATCAGCCGTGGCTCACCGAGAAATCCGGAAATCGGCAACGACGGTGCTGCCGCGATGAGCGCCCACGGCTCCCCTAGCCAGTCCTCCCGGATTCCTTCCTCTTTCGGCAGTTCAAGCAGCACACGGGCCAGGTTGAGCGAAGACTTGAGCATGAAGTCCGCCTGCACTCGGTCGGTGTAACTCCGCGTCGCACGCTGGTAAGAAAGCGCCTCGCTACTGAAGTTCATGACGATAATCGTCGCAAGCGCGATGACGAAGACGGTCATAATCAAAGCGAATCCGCGCTCGTCAGTCGGCAATTGCGCGCTATCGCGGTGCCTCTCGTCGCACTTACGCGGCGGAGTTTGATGAGGGAGAGGACGAATGAGTTCGGAAGTTCGAGGCACGGAGCAAGGACTCGGTCTGAGCGGAAGTGCTACTTTCCAGCCAGTATAGCACCAGTATCGCACCTGCATAGTAGTATACCCTTGACTATCTAGACTATACGCTAGCAGTTTTTCGGCGTGACGCTGCATCGACCCAATCGTATGCTGCTCCGATGTCCGGTGAAACATTCGCAATTATCGCGGTCCTTCTGGCGGCAGTCTTGCACGCCGGTTGGAATACCCTGGTCAAGACGTCGCGCAGCAGCTTTCTGACGATTGCGATGCTGCAGCTCTTGCTTGCGCTGGCTGTCGTGCCGCTAGTGCCCCTTGTCGCCCCGCCGGATCGAGCAAGCTGGCCCTATCTGGGGCTCTCGGTGCTGATTCATCTCGCCTACCAAGTGTTCTTGTCACTTGCGCTTCGGCATGGAGATTTAAGCCTGGCTTATCCGATAGCGCGAGGAAGCGGGCCGGTCTTTGTCACCCTCTTCGCGCCGATGGCCGTGGACGAGCCGCTTACGCAACAAGGAGTGGGCGGCATCGTAGCGATTTTTATCGGCATCTGCTTAGTCGCCTTCAAGCCGGGCATCGAGTTCAGCCAAGTTCGACGCGGCGTCGTCTACGCTGTTGCCACCGGGGCGCTAATTGCAATGTATACGGTGGCTGACGGTATGGGAGCTCGAGTGAGCGGGGCAGTCGGCGGCTATATCGTTTGGTTGTATCTACTCGAAGGAGCGGCGATTGGTTTGTTAGCTTTTTTGGTACAGCCACGACAGTTGATTGAGCACGCCCGGATGCATTGGCGCCGAGCCGCTGCAGGGGCCGCCATGGCGGGCGGTGCCTACGGGATCGTGATCTGGGCGCTAACCGAGAGCGAAATGGCTTATATTGCCGCGCTACGAGAGTCTAGCGTCGTGTTCGCTGCGCTGATCGGCGCATTGTTCTTGCACGAGCCGTTCGGGCACCGACGTGTCATCGGGTCCGCAATCGTCAGTGGCGGGATTGTAGTTCTAAGTCTGTAGCAGCGACCGGAAGGGCTAAGCCGAGCCCCGATAGGTTTAGAGATCGTCCAACAACAACAGAGCAATTTCAGGTGTTTGATTAGCTTGCACGAGAACGAAAGCACCGGCGTCTTGGAGGATGCTACTCTTAACAAGCTGCGCTGAGGCTTCTGCCACGTCGACATCTCGAATGATCGATTCGCTATTACGAGTGTTCTCTCGGGAGACTTGGGTGTTACTGAGCGCGGTTTCCAAGCGACTCATGGTGGCCCCGATGGCTCCACTCGCCAGTGACACTGCGTCAATCAAAGAACGCGTTTCATCTAGGGTGGTAAGTGCAGCAGAGCGACTCGATAGATCGACGTCGAGCGATCCCGACGTGCCGACGGTTGTAGTTGCGAGGTGAAGCGCAAAGCTATTGCCCGCGCCACTTGCGTATAGAAGGTCGTTGACTCCGTCGTTGTTGAAATCAGCTCCTTGATGAAAGGCCTGTGACGCGGTGCCAACGAACGTCACTTCTGCCGCAAAGGTGCCGTCGCCGTTATTTAACACCATGCCGACGTTACCGCCGGATCCGGTGAAACCGTCGAGGTCCCCATCCCCATCAATGTCGAATAGATCATAGTTCGCTATCGTGTCACTGATAACAGACTTGAACGTTCCATCTCCATTTCCCAGGTAGACTCCCTCGCCGGTCGACCCTTTTGAAGTGATATCCAGGATTCCATCATTGTTCACATCTACACCATAGTGATAGGCGATTTGTCCGTACGGATTGGCGTAGTGGACAGGTGCTTTGAAGGAACCGTTGGCGTTGGCTAGCAGAATCCGGACAGTTGCTCCCGAACCGTTAACGTTAATCGAAACATCATCGCGGCCATCGTTGTTGTAGTCGGCGACATCCAAGCGCCAGATATTAAGTCCTCCTGTTGACACCGATACCGGCGCCTGGAAGGTCCCGTTTCCATTGCCGATGTACTGCTGAATGGCAGCCTGTCCTTGAATGCCCAGTACAAAGTCGAGATCGCCGTCGCCGTTGAAATCTCCTACTTGAAAAGTGCGTGTGATCCCCGTCGGGTTGCCGACCACACTCTCGGTAAAGCCCCGACTGCCGTCGTTGAGCGCAACGCGTACCGTGTTGTCAAGGCTCGGGTAAATCAGATCGACGAGTGTATCGCCATTTACGTCTCCCACGCGAATCCACGATTGATCCACGCCACTAATTGTCGTCTCCGCTGTGAAGGTCCCGTCTCCATGTCCAAAAAAATAGCTTAATGATCCGGGGGTATCAGAGATCACCACAACATCCTGATTACCGTCCTGGTCGAAATCTGCGCTAGCGATCCCCGACGCTTCTCCAAAGGTGGCGACCTCCACAAGATCTTCGAAACTCCCGGCAAACTGTGCCTGCGAAAGAGCTAAGGTTGGTAAGTCGACGCGAATCTGCGAAGACGCTTGAGAGTCGGTATGGACCTGCAGGTTGAGGGACTGTACCGTTTCACCAATTAGCGATATCGCATTGAATTCTGTGCTCGCAACGATGCGTTCATACTCGTCGCGCAACGCAAGCGCTTCTTGATTGAGCGCAGAACGTTCATCATTGGAATACACGCCGTTTGCAGCCTGTTCGGCAAGCTCGGCGATTCGAATGCCGATGGACCCGATTTCCTGTAACGCAGCTTCGGCGATCGACAGCATTGAAACTCCGTCGGAGATGTTTCGGCTTGCCTGAGCAAGTAAAGCAATCTCCGCGCGTAGGGGATCTGCGAGAGCGAGAGCCGCCGGATCGTCACTGGCTCTGGTAATGCGAAGGCCGGAGCTAAGTCGCTCGAGAGTCGAATGCAACGTCTCAGTGCTCCCACTGAGGTGCCGTTGCGCCACTATGGCTGAAACATTCGAATTGATGGTGATGCGACTCATTCGCCTGTGTCAGCCCTTACTCCTACGGCTTTCATTCAGGATCAGTGACACCATGATGGTCGTCTAGAGCATCGGCTAAGTCTTCAGATTTCTTGAATTTACTGCCGCTGCGGTTGAAGCCGGTCGCCCTGGTGCTTGCGGCAATCCCATCCCCCTTAATACGCGGGTGTTAAGCATGCCCAATTTTCGTGGCGCGAGGTCAATAAACCTTTTTATCCTAGGCGGTTAGCTGCTGCCGGAGCTGCTTGATCAGTGAGCATGGCACCGGGCCCACTTCACGTCTCAAAGATTTGTGATGCACGAGGAGATGTCGCTTGCGCTATCGCGAGATGGCACCAAGGTTTGATGAAAAGACCAAGGAGTGGCGTTGCTAGCCCGAGTCTTTCAACGCGATGCCCTCTACAACGCGCTGAGAAACTCCGTCAACGTTCTTTCTACCGAGGAACTGTCTGGTGCACTCCTACCGCATGTCCCCTGGGTCTTCTCGTGTCGACCTCAGGAATTCGTTTCTCGCTTGACGGAGAGGAAACCATGTCGGGTGCGAACGGCGAGGACCAACAAAAGAATCCTGAAAGGATCGGCGACTTCACGCTGTCGGTTTTTGCCTTTCAGTTCGGGTACTGAAGTACGCCTATTGGTTCAAGCTCATTCGTAACAGTCTTTTGGGGGCGTTCGTCGGGTGAAAGTGATTAAAGGTGCAGGAGTCAAGGGAAAAAAAGGGCTCGATTGCGCTCCGACATGAATAAGTGGGAACGACCGCAGGAGTTCGATAATCCGGATTCGCTATCCTCTTGGCGGAGAGTACATGGAGGCAACGCTCAAGTTTGACGTTCGTTTTGAGCCGAATTGCAAATTTGCGAAGGGTGGCAAGTTGCACGGCCTAGGTCCCAATCATCCGGTAACGGGGTGCTCGCCTCTATCATTGGCAAAAACAGTACTCGCTACACCGTGACAAACAAATTTCAGAAAGTATACGACCATCGAGTAGCCGCACGAAACGAGGTCGGACGTTCCGCACCCTCAAACATCGTAACGAAGTAACGGGCCAGGCCTCCAGGTCGGATTGCGGTCTGGAGGTGTATTCCAAAATACTCGCAGCGACTCTTGAGCTGAGAGACAACGGCGGCGTGGTGTTCCTGAAGAGGAACCGCCGCCGTTGTCGGAGCGGTTTCCTGGAATGTCTCTACGCGGCTTTCGTCGCCCCGAAAAGAGCCCCCGCTGCTAATTCGCGCAGCTTGCAATCTCGCAGCCAATCCTCGCGTTGCGGCCCGTTTTCCGGTTCCGGAGTGTCAGCGAATTCGCGCAAGAACTGACGAGTTTCCGACGAAAGCGATCCCTGCGACTGATAGAGGCTGAAGACAGCGAATCGCTCATCCCAGGCCGAAGCGTTGTGGGCCAGATCCAACAAACGAGCTACTGCACGGGCTTCAAGCGGAACGCCGAGGTCTCTCAGTGCCCGCATACATCCGGTGCGAATCCAGATATCCGAAGCGAAGAGCCCATCCACAACGGCTGGAACCGCAGCCTCTCCGCATGCGATAAGGGCTTTCACCGCCGCATGTTGCTGCTGTGGCCCGAAAGACATCGCAGCGACTACGGCCAAAGCTGGAGTCTTAAGCCCGCCTGCGATGATTTCATCTACCAGTAGGCCTTGCTGTTTGCTCTCCAAGCCCCAGGGCTTCGTCACGGTGAGAGCGACTGCTTCAAGCTCGCGTTCCGCCTGCGGCAGAATCGCTCCGATGGCTTGTAGCTGCATCGGCGTCGAGAATCCAACGGCAATCGTGGTCTCGGTGCCGTCGGAAAGCTCAACTGTTTTGTCGAAACCTTCGAACAAAACCCAACGAAGTAGGGTTTTGACGTCGGCTGGAACGGAGTCCGAAACGGAAGGAGTAGGAATAGTCTGAGACATGAGATTTTCCTTTCAAAAAATGAACGAGGTTAGTTCCGAGTTTGAGCCGAAAACATCGCGTTCGGCTGAAACTCGAAACCCGTCCCCACTGAAAAAACCTACTCCACGCGCCGCTGGCTGACGGGGCGCTCAGCAAAGGACACCCTGAGAGCGCTCCGGTAGCCACCGACTTACATCAACTACCAATCTGTTTGCGGTTGAATGAACTACGTGCAGGAAAAGGATGAGAGCCTGCCAGTGTAGACTGCACCGTAAGCAGCGTCAACGTTTGAGCATGACGGGAAAAAATCCTGCTTCCCGGCGAGCGGCTGGATGTCGCCGGGAAGCAGGGGTACTGCACGGTTCATGGCGAAAGCGCCGAAGCCGCGGCGTCTTACGGCTTCGGCAGCGGGGAGGCGCCACATGAGGCGAAGCATGCGGCGCCGGAACCATTCGAGGCCTGCGTCAACGACGTGTGCAGTCAGACCTCCTGCTAAAGGCTGCTTAGCAGAGCATTGCGGCCCGCTCCTCGGTTGGAGTGGGCTTGCTCGCCCCGGCAAGGATCTCCCGAGCGTCATCACGAATCATGAACGAGAGTCCGTTGATCAGCTTGATGTGGCGAGCTACTTCGTTCCAATTGCCGAGCGATGCATGGCCGCAAAGGCTGGTAGCGAGAGAGCGTTGCTTATCCAAAATTTGCTCGTAGGTCTTGATCCGCTCGAGCAACTCGTTGGGTCTATCCTCACGACTGAGTAGCGCTGCTTTGGCCGATGCAATTGCACGATCGAGCTCCACGAACGACTGGAAAAGTCTCTTGATTACGATTTTCTTCACGTTGCGATCCCCCCAAGAATGCGACGGTCATTGTCTTTGCCTCCTCTTCTTCCCCCCTGGAGCCGGTGAGCACTTACACCTCCGCTACCTCCGACCCGCTGCTGCAATCCTTGAGCATCCGCGGCATGTCCATGCCTGTTGTGTCAGTGCACTTGCAAAGCATCTGCCAATCTTCTGACGCAACGTTTTCGAGGAGTTAGGCAGATATTGCCGACGGGAGTCGTCGCTCTGCTCGACAGGTTCCGACAGTCGCCGGTGGCGAGGCGTTGAAAACTGCTTGTACTTTCGAGCTTTAGCGGGAGTGACCTAAGATTCGACAGGGTGTCGTTCGAGCGGACAGATTTGGATGATGCTCAGTACCTACGCTATCGAAGTCTACCGAGCTTTTCTTTAACCCTTTTCGGGACCGCCAGCCAGGTGCGACTGAGCGGAGAGCGTTTCATGATTTGGTCGATCATCGGCTCTACTGCCGTGACCGGCAGCACGGTGCCGTCATCCAGCAGAGCCATTGGCGCGTCTTCATGTTTGCCGCGATGCTTGTCTTTCTCTTCAATCACTACGACGTAGTATCGGGGATCGAATCCGAACTCTTCTGCCGCGGCCGTCGCCCGCTCGAGGAGGGTAGCAAGCTGTGCTTCTCGATTGCGTTCTTGCCCCTCCTCTACCCTGATCGTCTTCAATAGGCGTCTGTCACGAAGCCGAGCGGCAAGATCGCTTAGCACCGGGTCTTCGCAGGAGGCCCAGCGGTTCAGATGGTAGCGCCACCAGCTCTCCGTCATTTGGAAGATGACGTCGAGCGACTCTGCGACGTAGTTGGCCGATGCGAGAGCGATGGCCATGCTCTCGTCACAAAAAATGGAATACGCCTGACAAGTGGCCTGGGGGCTCCGCTCCGGATGCTCTGCAATGAGATCCCGGAGCCGTCTGATGATGTTGACCGTCATCGCATCCACGGCTTGCAGCACTCGATGCTGATACACTTGCCGGTACATCGAGTCACGAGCTACGAAGAAGTGCGTCAAGGCATCGAGGC
>JAGRAW010000194.1 GCA_020434415.1 Bdellovibrionales bacterium | reverse complement strand
CTTTCCGCATCGATATCCCTGGGGCCCATTTCGATACGGATTGGAATGCCCTTCTTGATCCACTGCCAGTTCTTCTCTCCTCCGCGAATGTCACGGCGGTCAACCTGCACGACCAGCGGGCGACCGTGATACGACACTCCCTGCAAATCGGCGTGCAGTCGATCGACAGCTTCGAAGACCTTCCCTTCAAACTCCGGTTTCGGCACAACCGGCAAGAGCACAGCGTGTTTCGGTGCTACCCGCGGAGGGACGCGAAGCCCGTCGTCGTCACCATGGGTCATGATCATGCCGCCAATCAGCCGCGTGCTCACACCCCAGGAGGTGGTGTGGGCGAACTCGAGATTTCCCTCGGCATTTAGGAATCGAATGTTCTGCGCGCGAGCAAAATTCTGCCCGAGGTAGTGCGAAGTACCAGCTTGAAGCGCTTTTCTATCCTGCATCATCGCTTCGAGCGAGAATGTTGCGACAGCTCCGGGGAAGCGTTCGCTCTCCGGTTTCTCGCCGATGATGACGGGTATTGCCAGCTCGTCCTCGACAAGCTCTCGATACATATCGATTGCGACTTGCACTTCGCGCCGAGCGTCCGCCTCGTCGGCATGCGCGGTGTGGCCTTCCTGCCAAAGAAATTCGGCAGTGCGAAGGAATAGCCTAGGCCGCATTTCCCACCGCACCACGTTAGCCCACTGGTTAATGAGCAGCGGCAGGTCGCGATAGCTCTTGATCCACTTCGAGAACGAATCGCCGATAATCGTTTCGGACGTGGGGCGGACGATCAGCGGCTCCTCCAGTTCCCCGGTCGGGATCAATTTCCCGTCACGTTCTTCCAAGCGGTGGTGTGTGACGACGGCGCATTCCTTGGCGAATCCTTCGACATGTTTCGCTTCTTTTTCGAGAAAGCTGACCGGGATAAAGAGCGGGAAGTAGGCGTTCTCGTGGCCGGTCGCTTTGATCCGATGGTCAAGCGCCTGCTGGATGTTCTCCCAAATGCCCCAGCCCCACGGCTTGATCACCATGCAGCCGCGAACAGGGGAGTTTTCCGCCATTTCGGCCGCACGGATTACTTGCTGATACCACTCCGGATAGTCTTCGCTTCTCGTCGGGGTAATCGCGGTTCGTTCTTGCTTAGCCATTGGCGACTTTCGCTGAAGTAGTAGACGGTTGGTTCAGAAACGACATGCCGAGGCGCTGCAGGAGTGCTTCGTCCTGGTCGACTTCGGGATTCGGCGTCGTGAGGAGCTTATCTCCGGCGAATACGGAATTCGCTCCGGCGATGAAACAGAGCGCCTGCATTTCATCACTCATCTGCTTGCGACCCGCAGAAAGTCGGACGTAGGAGGAAGGCATCATCACCCGTGCAGTCGCGATGAGGCGGACGAACTCAAGGGGATCGACGGCATCCTGGGATGCAAGCGGTGTGCCTTCGACCCGTACGAGCATATTGATTGGGACGCTTTCCGGATGCGGGTCCTGGCGGGCCAGCTCGAGCAGGAGACCGAGTCGATCGGCCACTCCTTCTCCCATGCCGACGATGCCGCCGCAGCAGACAGTGATGCCGGCAGCTCTCACGTTGCGCAAGGTGTTGAGACGGTCTTCGTAGGTTCGGGTCGTGATAATCTTGTCGTAATACTCAGGAGAGGTATCCAGGTTGTGGTTGTAGGCGTGACAGCCGGCGGCTTTCAGTCGCTTCGCTTGGTCGGCGGTCAGCATGCCCAGCGTGCAGCAAACTTCCATTCCCATGCTGCTCACCCCTTCGACCAGCTCGAGTACGCGCTCAAATTCGACGCCATCCCGAACCTCGCGCCAGGCGGCACCCATGCAGAATCTAGTTGAGCCTGCAGCTTGCGCTTCTTTCGCCTCGGCGAGCACAACCTCCTTGGACAGCAGCTTATGGCGTTCCACGTCTGTGTCGTGATGGGCACTTTGGGGGCAGTATTTGCAGTTCTCAGGGCAGCCACCGGTTTTGATTGAAAGCAGCGTCGAGCGTTGTACCTGAAAGCCGGGGAAGTTCTCTCTGTGCAGGGTCTGAGCGCGGAAGATGAGCTCTGGGAACGGCAGGTCATAAAGCGCCTGCGCTTCTGCGAGTGTCCAGTCGTGTCGTACCATGGTCGTAGCGAAGATTACTGATTATGAAACAAAAGGAAGAGCGCCCGGCGAAAATGCGCACGAGGGACCAGATAATAGGGACGCTGGTGCGCGGTGTAAAGGGCGGAGGCGGCCCCTGGCTGTCATTACTACGGGGGTGGCGCGAGTTTATGCGAAAAAGTCCAGTGGTATTGATGACTATTGCGGTGTCGCTCCGAGCCGTGTGGTCGGGGGTGAAGTCATCTTGGCCTGTCCGATATATCTATATAGATCGACGGTGAAGGGGCGACTTCCTGCCGAAGAAGAGAATCGCTTCTCGAAGCGATAGTTGGCGAGGATCCAGCGGTGCACCGGAAGAGCGAAGTCGACACCCAGGCCGGCTACGCCGTACTCTCGTAAGTCGTTCTGTACAAGAGCGATGTAGTGGGGCGGATGAGACGCTATGCGTGAGAGGATCTTTTCCAACGAAAAAATCTCCGTCTCCACCGGCATGATACTGGCGTACGGCGTGCCGTTTGCCCGCCGGCTGAGAAAATTCAGCAACCCGCCTTCAGGGAAGAATGCGACTGAGGAATTCTGCGGTAGTTCGTCCTGAATATATCGAAGCAATCCCGAGAGCGCTTGGCCTTCTGCCGGAGCGGCTGCCAGGGAGCCGCGAGGAGTATCGAGCCGGTGCTGCTTTTGAGCAGTATTTCCGATGGAGAGTTGGAAGTAGAGCGAAACGAAGGAAATAATGAGCGAACAGGCTCCGATGCGTATCCCGGTGCCCGAAAGGCCGCGGCGTTCCATGTGATTCGGCAGCCAGTCTACGACGATGGCGATCGCGGCCAGTGCGCCAGGCAGTGCAAGCGCAAAGCCGTAGTGGGTGAAGCGAGTGTTTAGGCAGATTTTAGCAAGCAGGCAAAGCGAAAACGTCAAGAAGAGAATGCGTCTTTCTTGTGTGACGCGGATGTCCGCCGTAGGTAAGGCACGAGCGTCGGCGAATCTCTTCACAGCAATCGCCAGAGTGCAGGCCAAAAGCAGCGGTAGCATTCGAGGTGCTGCTAGTGTCGACGTCCGAACCTGGAGCGCTGCGAACTCGGTCACGTAAACACCGAGTGGCCCCATGCCCGCGCAAAACACGTAGCGCTCCTTCCCCCAGTGCTTGAAGCGGCGGTCAAGGACTGCGCACAGTGTTAAGTAAGTCGCGCCCACAGCCAACCAACTCGCGCTCTCCAGCAAGTGGGAGAAGGGACTATCCCAGCCACCAATCTGTCCGTAGAAGATGCCGGCGGCTCTACCCCCGCGAAATGCGTTGGTGAGCGGACTAAGAACGGCTTCTGCTGCTTCGCCTAGGGGCATCGCAAGTTCGAGCAGCGTGAACGCCGCCAATGGAGGAGCACTGAAGAAAAGAAGCGCACACAGACTTGCTCTCGCCAACTGCCGACCGGAGCGCGCTTCTCCCCATGCAGCGAGAAGAGTGGCTGCAACGAGGGTAACGCTGCCGGCGAGGAATAATTCGAGCTTGCCGAGCAGCAAGAGGCCGTTGATACAGCAAGCACCCCAAAGCGCGCGCCGAGAACGTGTCGCGGCGAATCGGAAGAGACTTGAGAGTAACAGGAGCGACAACAAGATGCCGTGGGTAAGTTCATGTGAGTATGGAGTAATGAAGTTGTAGTTCCCCAAGGGAGTGGTATGGCCAAGGGCGAAGATGAAAAAGAAGGAAAGTAGCCCGAAGAATACAGCCGCGTCAGAAGTGATGTGACGAAGAAGAAAGAAGAGAAGAACGGCAGTTGCGCTGAGTAGGCAAAGGTTAGCGAAAGTCAGGGTATCTAGATTGTCCCCCCAAAGGCTGAACCAGAATGCATTGAGGTAGGGAGAAAGGGGCCCGTGCAGATACACCAAATCTCGGTAAAGGACCTCCCCCTGATATAAGCGCCAACCGGTGTAAACCTCTCGTCCGAAATCGACAACGGGACTACCCCATGACGCTCTGTTCGCGTGTGCCCATGTTATTGAAATCAGTATCAACGCGACTGACGCGAGTGAGGCTCGCAGACGAACCGCATGGTTCGCGATTTGCCGATGCAATTCGAACTTTGAAGCGTTCCAGCTCGAGTAGCGGCGTGGGGGCTCGATTGTGACCCCCGCGGCTTTTGTGCCACTTCCAAACTTCGCCATCGCGCGCCTCGATATCCGCAGTTGCTACTAGGGTTATGGCGCGAGTCCTCGCGAGTGGTGAAATAATCACCACTACAATTTTCGCGCGTCGCGCTTGCTTGGGGTGTTTTGTGTAGTGTGAAGAAAAAAATGATAACGGGAACAGGGGTATAGCGCGTTCGCTGTGGCAGGCTGCTGACAGTAGAGATTGTGTGAAATTCACCATATTGGGGTGGTTAGCGTTGAGGGGGAGGGTGCGCTGTGCTATGCTCGGAGGTATGGAGGACAACTCGACAGACATCTTGGCGCCAGGGCTGCGCTCCTTACTTCGCCCCGTTGCCCGGTTTTGCTTGCGACACTCATTCAAATTGCAGCGTGTGACGGAAACGCTAAAGGCGGTGATGGTTGAGGTTGGTAGGGAGGAGCTTGTCGCGCAGGGGCTTCCGGCAACTGCGAATCGACTCTCCGCGATGACGGGCGTTCATCGGAAGGATGTTTCTCGACTTCTGGAGGACGACTTCCGTGAGCGTCCCGCGCACGACGTGTACACGAAAATTATTGGGCAATGGCGGAGCGACCCTCAATTCTCGCGTCGGGGGCTGCCTCGGCCGTTAGAGCTGGCGGGAGGGAAGGGGCAATTTGCCGCATTGGTGAGTTCCGTTACCAAGGAACTCAGCTGTTATACGGTCCTAAACGAACTTGAGCGCTTGAAGTTGATTGAGCGGATGGGCGATTTGGTGGTACTGAGGTCGAACGAATACGTGCCGAAGCGAAGTGTGCGAGCGAATTTCAAGTTGGTCGAGAAGGATGTAGAAGATCTTCTAAGCGCCGTCGAAAGCAATACACTTTCGTTGAAGGATGTGCCGAACCTGCATCTTACGACACGATATGACAATATCGCAGAAGAGCACCTGCCGCAGATACAAGAGTGGCTAATAAAGCAGGGAGCGAAGGCGCACCAAGCTGCTCGAACGTATCTTGCCAAGTTCGATTGTGATCTGAACCCGAAGCTTCAGCGACAGGGGAAAACCGGGGGAGGCCGCGTGGCCTTCGGAACCTTCGGTCTGGCTGAGGCTTCGGACGAGAGATCGAGGTAGCTGTCTTGGTTATCGTCCGATCAGGAAGGCGAGGATGTTCGATGAAGAGTGATGCGATGGGTAGGTTGCTTTTCCTTGCCGTGCTTTCGATTGCGGGCATCTTTGGTTGTGGCGGTGGTACGTCAGGCACGAGCCCGACGCCAATTTCCGGAGAAGCAACCGTGTTCCGCGGGATCGTTCGAGATGACCAAGGTCCGATTGTAGGAGCCCGCGTCCAGCTTGCAGAAAGTGACATTGGAGTCGTCAGCGATTCTCTTGGCCGTTATTCGTTTCTTGCGGAAGTACCGGAGCAGGGAAATCGACTTGAGTTTCTGGTGCAGGGAGAAAGCTTCTCGTTTGCATTTGAAACGCTTTTCCCGCGACTTTCTGTCGTCGGAACCGACGCACGGATTACCGGCGCTCAAGCTCAGTTCTCCGCTACCGAGTTGGTGTTGACTGCGATTGGTGGAGGCGCCTGTGCCGGCGCATTCGATTCCGGTCAGATTGTCACGTTCGATGGACTTGTTGCGCCGCTGGTGATCTTCAACCAGGTGGTGTCGCTGCCCCCTGGAACCGATTGCACACTCTTTGTCTCAGTTCGCCGCAATGGCTCGGCTCTGGCCGGTGTTGGATTCGAGTTGGTGTTCGTTCCCTTGTTCAAGGAGGATGAGCGAAGCGTCATTGCTTCCGGGAGCACGGATAGCGACGGTGGTGGGACCGTTGTGTTTGCACTTGGTGAAGAGGGGCGATGGCCGGGGTACTACGTCATTGAGGCGCCGACGGATCTACCGCGCGAAAACCGTGTTGGTGTCGTGATCAATCCATTGGCAATTCGAGACGGCGATACCGCTCATCCTGCGGATGAGGCGGCGCGATCGTCTCTGGCTACGGAGGAGGGAGAAAGATGAACCGCCTGTTGCGAATTGCCGGGGTCGTCTTTGGCTGCGTTCTGCCTGTTTGGAACGTCTGCGATGCGAAGGCGCAAGGAGGTGCGGAGGCTGAAATTCTAGCTGAAGTCCAGACACAGCTCGACGCGCTGGCGTGCAGCCCTGTCGATTTCAATGATCAGGGAGATGTCTTGCTTTGCTGCGAGGAGACGGTGGCTTGCAGAACCTATGCGCTGTGGCGAAGGGGGGCGGCGTTGGGGCCGGTTCGTTTACCTTCTCGAGCTGAGTTGAATGGTTCGGGACCGGAGCGTGTATTCGACATTACGACCCTCGCCAATGACGGTACTTTGATCGGGAAGATTACCGAACTGGAGATTACCTCGACGGAGGACGAGGAAGTATCCAGCGTTCGCTCGAAAGATCTTGTCGGCTGCTTGTTGAAGGATGCCGACGAGCGCTACTTCCCGATCGGCGAAGATGTTCGAATTACGGCCAGCCGAAATGGAGAGTATGTTCTGGTAGCAAATCGCGATACAGATGCGTCTGACTCTCCGAAGGATCGATTGAGAATATTGAGAAACCTGGATTCATTCGAGTTGACTGATGTTCCGTCAGAAATCTTCGTCAACGAAGGCGCGCCGAACAACGCGGGGATCGTCGCCGGAACAGCATCGGCCGGCAGTGTGACCGGGTTGTTCTACGCTGCTTTTGCGTTCGAGTGGTCACAAGAGCGTTTCGCGCTCAAGCCACCGCTGGGTCGCCCGGAGTTTTCGGACGTCCGCTTCGCGCGGGCGAACAATGGGTTGGATGTGGTGCTGTCATACGGCCCGGATTCTTCGGGCAGCAAGGTCGAGCAGTCGGCAGTGATCTGGCGAGATGGGACGATTCAGAAGATCGAGTATGGCCCGCCGGGTAGCATCAACCAAGCAGTCGCCATCAATGATAACGGCCTTGTTTTGACGCAATACGCGAGTACAACAGACCTTGATCAGCCGATTGTAGAGTCGGGAAGTCTATTCTTCAGTCGTTCGAGGGGCGTCTTGAGCGCCGAGGAGGCCCTGGTGAGTGTAGTCCCTTCGGGGGCGCGAGTGGACGTGGTAGCCCTTAATAACCGAGATCAGGTACTTGCATACGTCGACGAGCGTCTCCTGATTGTCCAGCTCCGCGGCTGGTAGCTGCTCTGAGGGGCTACTGACCGGGCCATCGGCCGGTGATCGTCAGAACTCCTGCAACCCTTTTGGGAAAGCTCTTCATAAGACAAAGTAGCAGGCCCGGCACTGCTGTATTGCGAGGAAGTCGGGAGAGAGTTGTGTGCAAACACGAGGTTTTTGTGTCTATGCGGAGGGAGCCGGTTTTGGCTGTTCCGTACCCGCAGCAAACTGAGAGGTCCGATC
>JAGRAW010000193.1 GCA_020434415.1 Bdellovibrionales bacterium | reverse complement strand
CCGGATCCCGGTCTCGAGCTGTCCACGAATCTCGTGCAAGTCGACCAAGGTCTAGGTAGCGTGAAAGAGCCATGGAAGCAGGACTGCGAGTGTCGTCTCCGCCAACAACCTACGCCTTTGGAAGGTCGCCGCAAAAAATCACTGTTTTCTCAATCTTCGACAGTCGATATACCACCAGCGGGCGGTACCTTCGGAGCAAATCAAGGGCTATCCGTCCGCGTTGCTGGTATACATTCGGAGGGACAACGAGTAATAAACTAATCGCATCTATCCCCGTCGCCCCATCCGGGGTCTCCAAATCGCGATTCGTGATTGGTTTAGTTTAGATGCACCCCCGTCATGCCCGATGCATCGCGGCGCATGCGGGAAAACAGAGACATCAGTCAGCAATGAGTCAGCCAATTCTCCTCGCCGTTCAAAATCCGCACCTTAGCGCTCTCTGCGAACAGTATCTTATTGCCCAGGGACTCGAGGTACGACGGTATACCTGGACCGGTGATGTCGTTCAGGCCATGCGTGCTTCAACGAGTGAGAATACGGGGCGCTGCGGTGGAATCGTCGTCTCCCTGGATTTTGACGAACTTGATTTGATGGATTTGCTGGAGAAAATTACCGGCGATAGCGCTCTCTACTCGGCGAAGGTGTTTCTCGCCGCACCCGATGCCAATCGTGCGGACGCCGAAATGATGAAAGGCTTGGGTGTGGATGAAGTGCTGCTCTACTCGATGCTCGGCTTCGATCCGACAAATCTTCCGCCCCTACCGGAGGATGCGACGGGAGCGGTCGATACGTCGCTACCACCGGAGGCACCGGCCGACTCCTACCCCGAGGTCGATCCGGAAAAGCCGCTGGTCCTCGTTATCGAAGCGCCGGACAACAGCCTAGTGCAAGTCATCCACTTCCTCAGACTCTATGGCTATCCGTTCGAGGTCGTGAAGGACGCAGCCAAGGGCGTCGCACGCTTCGCCGAGCTTCCGTTCCAGGTGGCGCTGCTCGACGCCGAACGCCGAGATGTCGACGGGGGGGACATTCTCAGCCAATTGCGAGCCGCTCCTCAGGGAGCAGGCTCGGTACTGGTGGCGGCGGGTCCCCGCCGCGATGACGCACTGCGTGAGAAGTGCATGAGTGCCGGAGCGAATGCATTTCTCGAGAAGCCCATTCGCGCTCTTGAGCTGCGCCGAGTGCTCCGCTCTTCCGTAAAACTTTCAAGCACTTAGCCCAGACCCTACCGGCAACGGCATCCGCGCCGCGAGCAGAAAAAGATATCAATTTTTTGATGCCGACGGCCGACTCATAATGAGCGTCGACAAAGCGGGCGCACCCCTATTTCACATGATAGCAGAGAGGCATATGGCCGGATTACCAAACACCATCAATAAGGACATGCGCATTCTCGTGGTAGATGATTTCGCCACGATGCGCCGCATCGTGAAAAATGCGCTTACTTCGCTTGGATTTGTCAAAATCGATGAGGCGGAAGACGGGCAAGCAGCCCTCAACAAACTCCGAGCCACGAAATATGACTTCGTCATCTCCGACTGGAACATGCCGAATTTGATGGGCATTGATTTGTTGAAGAGCGTTCGAGCAGACGACAGTTTGAAAGCCATCCCGTTTCTCATGGTCACTGCCGAATCGCAGCAGGAGAATGTGCTGGAGGCCGTAAAGGCAGGCGTTTCGAACTACATCATCAAGCCCTTCACGACCGATACGCTCGAGTCGAAGATTGCTGCCATTTTCCAATAGAAGAAAGCGGGTATGAGCTTCGCCTCTGCGCTTCTCCTACCCGCTCTCTTTTCTCTCGAGCGTTCCTTTGCAATGGAACCTTACGCGAACGCTTCGACTGCTTTCCACGTCACCTAATCTGTACGTCCAGCCATAGCTGCCGCAGGCATTCACCCTGAACCTGCACGCGCACGGGAACATCGGCGGCGAGGATGATTCGTTCAGCATTCGCCCTGAACCTGCACGGGACGATCGATCGCGCGATGCAACACTATGTGAGAAGTTGATGTGCGCATAGTGAGTGCAGTTTGAGGATCGGTGCTGGTCGCACGGCTCCGGTGCAGCAACCCTGACCAGCCGCCGTTGCCAACGCTGCGCACTTCCTAGAGTTCCTTCGCGCACGCCTTGTTTGAACAATCCAACGCCGCTCGCTTGCAGCACCCCTGACAGCCGTCAATCACGTCGAGATAGGTAAGCGTTCTACTTCAGAGATCTCGCAATCAGTTCGACAAACTACTTCATCGAAATAAGCTCGCGCAGCACCGAATCATTGCAGCGGAACGATCAAGCAATCCCGCGGCAAATTTCACGAGCTCAAGTACGAGAGTCTGATGACTGACGACATTCTGAAAGAATTTCTGCTCGAAGCCTCGGAACTCGTCGACTCGCTCGACCGCGAGATGATCCAACTTGAAGCGGAAGGAGATCTTTCCATTCTGCTCAGCATTTTCCGCAAAGTGCACACCATCAAAGGCACTTGCGGATTCCTCGGACTGACGCGCCTGGAAGGCATAACACACGTTGGAGAGAATCTTCTCGATTTGCTGCGCTCCGGCGAACGTCAGCTCACCCGCGAATCGGCATCAGCTCTGTTGCGACTGCTGGATGCCATGCGCGAATGTCTCGGCCACATCGAACAACACGGAACCGAGCCCGCAAAGGAATACACGGAGCTTTGTGCTGAACTACAGCGCCTGGTTGACGCAAAACCAATGGCGTCAGTCGCAGTGTCTGAGACGAAACCCTCACCTGTCAGGGCCGACGCCATCGCTCCATCGGAAAGCCCCGCGCCTGAGACTGCCGCGACCGAGTTGAATCTTACTGCACCGTCAAGAGAAGCAACGCCAATGCAGCACATCACCGCCAGCGATACCGAAGAAGCAGGTAAGTCCGAACGTAGCGGCGAGCTGTCTGCGGAGCTGAAACGTTCCGCGCTTTCTGATAGTTCGCTACGCATCGACGTCACCCTTCTCGACAAGCTGATGAATCTAGTGGGCGAGCTGGTGCTCGCTCGCAATCAGATTCTCCAACACAATTCCCTGGGAGGAGACCAGAACTTTGCCCGCGTCAAGCAGCGGCTAAATCTCATTACCACCGAGCTGCAAGAGCAGGTGATGAAAACTCGCATGCAGCCAATCACTAACGTCTGGAACAAGTTTCCGCGCGTCGTTCGCGACCTCAGCCACACCTGCAACAAGAAGGTCAAGGTGGAAATGGAGGGCAAGGAAACCGACCTTGACAAGACACTGCTGGAGGCGATCAAGGATCCCTTGACGCATATCGTCCGCAATGCGGTCGACCACGGAATCGAATTACCGGAAGAGCGAATCGCAGCAGGTAAATCCCCCGAGGGAACGCTGAGTCTGCGCGCACTTCATGAAGGCGGCCATGTTATCATTCAAATCAGCGACGACGGCGGCGGGCTTGACGTCACCAAGATCAAGCGCAAGGCGGTTCAAAACGGCATTCTCAGCGCCGAGCGGGCCGAGACTCTTTCCGCGTACGAAACCTTTCAGCTCATTTTCAGCCCCGGGTTCTCCACTGCGGAAAAGGTAACGCACATCTCCGGCCGTGGGGTCGGAATGGATGTCGTGAAGACGAACATCGAGAAGGTCGGAGGAGTCATCCATATCCAGAGCGAGCTCGGCAAGGGCACGACCTTCACCTTGAAGATCCCCCTCACACTAGCAATCATACCGGCCTTGATGGTCGAATCGTCGGACCAGCGATATGCCATTCCGCAGGTATCGCTGGTTGAACTCGTCCGAGTTAGCAGTCAGCAATTTTCCGAAGAGCTCGATCGTGTGGGTGACAGTCTCTTCTATCGGCTTCGCGGCAACCTCTTGCCGATGGTGGATCTCAACGCGTTGCTTACCGGCGAAACGAGTGCATCGTTCGCGCTCGAGGAACAAGATGTCCTGAACATCGTCGTCCTACGCGCGGAGAACAGCCTGTTCGGCCTGATCGTGGACCAAGTACACGACACGGAAGAGATCGTGGTCAAACCGCTCGGCAAACAGCTCAAGGATCTGAGCATCTTTGCGGGAGCGACCATTCTCGGCGACGGGAGGGTCGCACTCATTCTTGACGTCCTCGGCATCTCGAAACGAGCTGCCGTCTGTAGAGAAGAACGCCACGAGCGCCGTGAAGTGGCGACTGATCGGTCCGATGCCGAGCGAGAAAGTCTGCTCATCGTGTCGTGTCGGAGCGACGAGCGTATCGGGCTGCCGCTCGACCTCATTGACCGACTGGAAGAATTCGAGCTTGCGGAAATCGAGCGTGCCGCATCGCAGAAAGTGGTCCAGTACCGAGGCGGCATCCTACCGCTGGTGGACCTCTCGGAACTACTCACCGGCGAGCCGCTCCCTCCCACGGACTCGATTCGCGTTGTCGTCTTCTCCGAAGGGGCTCGGCGCGTGGGCCTCGTGGTGAATGAAATACTGGACGTGGTCGATGAGGAAATCAAGGTCGCACAACACCGGTGCGGCGCCAATATTCGGGGGTCTGCGATCGTACAAGGACGCGTCACGGACCTGCTGGATTGCGGTGCCATAATGGCAACTAGCTAGGGGGCAGTGCGTTACTTCGGTGAATACCATGGATGTCATGTCTTACGCCCCACCAGCAGAGTGTATATGTTTCTCGCGGTCTCCGGCCGCGAGTCGCGGAGACTAGGAGAACTTACGATGAGCACTGATGCGACACATCTCCTTACCTCGGACCTTGCGACGGTCGGCACGGGTGAACAGCACCAACTAGTCACTTTTCAGGTCGGGTCACTACTGCTCGGCATCGATGTGATGAAGGTCCAGGAGCTCATCCGTTACCAGGAAATGACCAAGGTTCCCTTGGCATCAGCTGTCGTCGAAGGTCTGATCAATCTCCGCGGTGAGATCCTCACTGCCATCGACCTCCGTCGACGTTTTTCGCTACCGCCTCGGCCCGCATCCGCGGAACCGCCAATGAACGTGGTCGTTCGCACCGAAGGGGGCATCGTGAGTTTTCTGGTCGACCATATCGGCGATGTGGTCGAAGTAGGACCGGCGCAGCATGAGCGAACCCCTGCCACCATTCGGCAGCGGTATGACGACTTGGTCGCCGCAGTTTACAAGCTCGAACGAGACCTATTGTTGGTACTCGATGTCGAACAAGCAGCAACCGTATAACTCGAAGTACAACGAAAGGTACAGATAGGAGATCCCCGTGAGCACTGAATCCTTTGAAATCACCCACACGAACGGTTCGAGCAAGAAGCATGCGGAGACGCAGCGGGAGACCATCGCTGCTGAGAGCTCCTACGCGATGCTGGAAAACGCCCCGATCAACATCATTCTCGCCGATCGAGATTTCACGATTACCTATCTCAACCCGGCATCGCTCAGCACACTGCAAACGTTGGAACAGTACTTGCCGGTACCGGCCAATCGTGTGCTCGGTTCCAGCATCGATATCTTCCACAAGAATCCGTCACATCAACGCCGAATTCTCTCGGACCCGAAAAATCTGCCGTACGAAAGCATGATTCAGATCGGACCCGAAACAGCGTCGCTCCTGGCCTCTCCGGTCTACGACGCAAAAGGGGAGTACGTCGGCCCGATGGTGACCTGGGCCGTCATCACCGACAGAATTCGCCTCGAGCGTGAGCAAGCGCGCATTCGTGCCATGGTCGAGAACGCCCCGATCAATATCATGATCGCCGACCGCGATCTGACGATTTCGTATATCAACCCGTCATCCGAGCGCACGCTCAAGCAGATTGAACAGTACCTCCCGGTGCCGGCGACGAAAGTCGTCGGTTCAAGCGTGGACATATTCCACAAGAATCCGGCACACCAGCGTCGGTTGCTGACCGATCCCTCTCACCTTCCGATTGACACGACCATTCAGATCGGGCCCGAGACGGCATCGCTTCAAGCAAACGCCATCTACGACAGCAACGGCGAATATCTCGGCCCCATGGTCACATGGAGCATCATTACCGAACGGCTGAAGCTGGAGCGAGAGACCGAGGAGCGTCAGGCGCGCGAGCGGGAGGCAGCAGCAAAGTTACGAGCTGAAGTCGATGCCATCCTTACCGTGGTCAATCGCGCAACACAGGGCGACCTGACACAGCAGATCACGATTGATGGGGAAGGCGCCGTCGTCGAGATGGCACGCGCGCTGAACCAGTTCTTCCTCGACCTGAGAACGAGTATCTCCGGCATCGCCCAGAATGCTGAAAATCTGGCAGCGTCCTCGGAAGAATTGACCGCAATCAGCACGACCATGGCAGTCAATGCTGATGAAACGTCACAGCAAGCGACGGTCGTCTCCGCCGCTTCTGAAGAAGTCAGCAAGAATGTCGAGACGGTTGCAACAGGCACTGAAGAACTGAACGCCAGCATACGTGAGATTGCATCGAGCTCCACCGAAGCTGCTCGCATCGCGAGCGAGGCCGTCAGTGTCGCGCACGAGACGAACGGAACAATTGCGCAGCTTGGCGTCAGCAGTAACGAGATTGGTCAGGTAATCAAGGTAATCACTTCCATAGCTCAGCAGACCAACCTGCTGGCACTGAACGCGACCATTGAAGCGGCCCGTGCGGGAGAGGCAGGAAAGGGCTTCGCTGTGGTCGCCAACGAGGTCAAGGAACTTGCGAAGGAGACTGCGAAAGCGACGGAGGATATCAGCAAGCGCATCGAAGCGATTCAGGCCGATACGAAGCATTCCGTCGACGCTATCGGCAGCATCACGGACATCATCAATCGCATCAACGACATCTCGTCCACGATTGCCAGTGCAGTGGAAGAGCAGACCGCGACCACGAACGAGATGAGCCGTAACGTGACTGAAGCGGCTCGAGGGACGAACGAGATTTCACAGAACATCTCCGGCGTCGCGATGGCTGCACAGAACACGAACGAAGGAGCCGGGAACACGAGTCAAGCGGCATCCGAACTGTCACGCATGGCGGCGGAACTGCAGCACATGGTGTCCCGGTTCAAGTTCTAGGCGATGCACGACACCCGGCAGTGCTCTGTCGGGTGTCGTGAGCGCCGCTGGTCGCTTCGCGTATGGCACACTTCGATGCGATTCTTGCTTTTCTGGTGGAGACCGCTCGTAGCGCTCCCAAACGGGGCTGAGTTGATGACAGAGAACACAGAGGCGCACGCCGGTTGGGAGGATCGGTCATGAACAATGATCTTCGAACCCTGCAGGTTCTTGGCATCGACTATCATACTGCCGCGCTCGAAGTGCGCGAAGCATTCAGTCTTGACGAATCGGCGTCACGCTCCCTACTCGGTCAAGCGCGCTCGATCCCGGGCCTCGCGGAAGCGCTTATCCTGTCTACCTGCAACCGCACGGAGTTCTATCTGGTCGCAGAGCGCGGCGAACAGATGGCGACAATTGCCGATGCATGGCTCAATCTCCTGCGAACCTTCCGTCCGCAGGCACCCGTTCATGGTCGTGGACTCGCTTTCTACCACCATGCAGACGATTCTGCGGTTCGCCACTTACTGCGAGTCGCCTGTGGACTCGAATCAGCATTGCTCGGCGATGTCAATATCCACGGACAGCTGAAACAGGCATTCAACCTTGCTCGTCAATGCGAGAGTGTGGGACCGCTC
>JAGRAW010000192.1 GCA_020434415.1 Bdellovibrionales bacterium | reverse complement strand
CAGGGGCGGCGCGATGAGAGGAAGCATCCTCTCCAAAACGAGCTCGTGCCGTCACCGGCGACTTTGAAGCGCCGACGGGTTCGACCGGCGACTCGCTTGGCTTAGATGAAATGAGGGAAGTTGCCACCAGCGCAGCAAGCGCGGAACAAGCTACGACTATCGAGGCTACAGATGAACTTTTCATTGTCTCGCTACTCGTAGATGCCTTTGAGCGACGCGATGCCTCGCTCGCTCTGCCAGGGGCGGGGTCCTTCAAGATACTCTACGATAGCCCGAGATTGAGGATCTTCAAAATGCGTCGGCTTACCCTGGTCATCCAGCACGATCATCGCCGGAATCCCCTGCACATTGAACCGGAGCTTGAGTTGTCCGTCGTCAATTAGTACCGGCAGGCGCAGCTTTTCGCTTGCCACGATCGTTCGGACGTCAGCCGGTGTGCTGTCGATTGCAACCGCAATCAGTGCTACCCGATTGGTGTCAAGCAACGGGAGGACCGTATCGAGCTGCGCAAGCTCCGCTTTACAGACTGAACACCAGGTCGCCCAGAAGAAAATGGCGAGAGGTTTTCCTTCATATGCTGCGAGGATGTCTGCGGTCGATGAGCTTCGTTCATCATTTGCGGTGGATACCTCAGAGAGCGGCGCACCGTTGCCGGCACACGATACCAAGCCGAGCGCGACAACAGCGAGCAACGTGCAGTGTCTGGTTCTCCTCGCCCGAAGCCAAGCGCTATGAGGTAGGTGAGAAGCTGATTCCAGCAGTCTGCTAGAGCGCGTGCGACTGGTTACGGGTGCGCTCCGCATTTACTTCTCTTGGATGTCGTGGGTCGTTGCCGTCAGCTCGACCGGACCGAGTGCGATTTCTTGGGTCGTCATTCTGCCGTAGCGGTCGCTCAGAGTGATCTGCACCGGCAGGAGGGTAAAAGAATCGGTCGGCAGAGGAAAGTAGCGCCCGAGATAATGCCCCGGGGACACTTCATCCATCGGCACGTTTTGAATCACCGATCCAATGGAGAACGAGGCCGCCTGGTCGGCGGTGCCGAAGGCCAACACGGTTAGCGGTTGCATCCGTCCAACGACACTGTTTCGTGCGTCATGGGCCGAGGCGTAAATCGCCGGGGGAGGCGTATCGAGAATCGCAGCGCGGCTGCTACTCGCCAGCGGAGCGAGTGCTAGTTGAACGGTCTCTCGAGCGAGGTCGACGAGAATCTCGTTGTCCAGCCCGCGGAGCGGCTCGATGACGAGCGAGGAGTATCCCGTCGGGCCCTTGCTCAACCCGCGACTTTCGCTGTTTTCTGCCGAGGTTTCGAAAAGCACTGCCTCATCGGCAGCTCGTATCAACCGTAAATCGAACGCTAGCGAGCTTACCGTCTGCAGTCCGTAGTAGTCGCGATCCCACGTGCGCAACGTGCCGTAGAGCAGGGCGTCGCAGGAAAGTAATGCACAAAGTTCCTGCGGCGAAAGCGAGCGAATTCTCTCGTGGTCGTAGCTTAACTCTTTGGTCAACGAATGGTGCACCAAATCCGCTTGCACTCCGACCGGAGGCAAGACATCGAATGCGGTATCTGCCAGGCGGCGTTCCACAAGATGCTGCACTACGACCGCCGGGGGATCCTCGAGCTCCTTGGAGACACCGGGCAGGTTGTCGACCAGAAACAGCGTGGGATCCGAGTCGACAATCGCACCTGTTTCGTCTACCTGATAGAACGGCACTACGGCAACTCGTAGCGGTTCCGTTGGATCGAATCGGAGTTGATGGGTGATGGCAGTCGTGCATCCTTGGCTAAGCGGTAGAAGCAGCAGGATGAACAAGATGCTCCTGAACTTCGCACGACGGCGAGTTTGGAAGCGAGGTAGGTATGTCATCGGATTATCGCTGTTGGCGTTTGCGTTGCTAGTGTCCTGTTTTCTTCATTTGCTGAATACTCCGGAGTATCCCGAGCAGTCGTCGCCCCGCTGTGTTGCGCATGCTCTCCAAGGTCAAGTGCTAAAGGTTCGCGGACGGACGACCCGAACGCTGAACGAAGTTCGACCATCAGCGGCCCGCTATTCGGATACAACGCGAAGCGTCCACAGTAGAGACCGCTCCCCACTTCACGAAGATTCGACCGATGGCGGGACGTCAACAGATACGCGCTACGATTCGGTGTTCCGCGGGCGCAAACTTCAAATGCTCGACTGGCTACGCGTGTGGTCGTAATCTCAGCAAGCACGTTGCTGCGATAGTCTCCGGCAGTATCGCGTGCGGAGTCCTCGCTGTTCGGAGAAGAAGCGACCGCCGGGTCAAGTAGGCGTGAGCGTGCCTCCGGGAGCTCTTGCACCACGGTGCGAGCAAACTTGTCGGCCAATGTATTGAAGGAAGTATCCCCCACGTTCTCGAAGGTCTCTTGGATTCCTTCGATAATCTGGCCGGACTGAAATACCAATCCGCCTCGCTTGCTTTCGGTATAGGCTATCGATGCCAATTCACTATCATCCGCAGAGTGTAATTGCAGCGTGCCGGAAAGCTGGTTGTAGAAGCCGATGCCGAAGTTGTTGCTCGAGCTCGAGGTGATTTCGGTTTGGACGAAGCCGTCCAAATCGTAACGTGTGGATAACCGTCGGCGTTCGGGACAGGCAGGCACGGAGCAGGTGTTTCGAACAAGAGTCGGATCGAGTAGTTCAAATCCCGCTGCTTCAAGCTCGGCGGCGAGGCTGGCGTCGAAGTAGCCGACTCGTTCTTCACGAACGGTCATCGGCGCGATTGTCGGCAGCACTGCGAGACGCTGTACATTTCTCGATGCAAAATCGGGGGCAACCGTGCTTTTAGGGCCGCAAGCCTGAAGCAGCACAATGCTCATCAGTAGGTAAGGCAAGCGTAGCCGCTGCGAGCCTGAAGTCATGGTGATTGGGAATAGTCTGAGCTGAACGCGCTGCATTTATTTCACGATCACTTTGCCTTCTCGGACCTTTTGCACCTCGCCCGTAGGCGTTAGCGTCTTGGACACCAAGGGATAGGCGCCTGGAGTCGGAAAGCACACCGCGACAAATTGCTGCGCAGCGACAGGTTCTTTCGAAC
Source organism: Bdellovibrionales bacterium (assembly GCA_020434415.1). Lineage (GTDB taxonomy): Bacteria > Bdellovibrionota_C > UBA2361 > SZUA-149 > SZUA-149 > JAGRAW01. The sequence goes on along the minus strand of JAGRAW010000192.1, from coordinate 4,584 downwards.
GGAAGACGCCGTCTTCGCCCATCGCCATGGCTCCACTCGCGCAGTAGCCGGGTTTTCTTCCGTAATCGATTTCCAGTGCAATGGCCTCCGAGTCCGTGTCGTTGAAAAAGAAGACGCTGCTTCCCATGCGCTCGAGTTCTATTACAGGTGGCTCAAGTCCGGCCGGAGTTATTCTCAGAATTTGATTTTTTGCCCGCACGACGCCGGAGGAGGCATCGACAGTTGACGCACCACCCGCCTCAAAGCGCGTCGCATCTTCTGCGTGGACAAGGAAAGGCACTCCAAAAGTCAGGGCCAACGCGAAGTAGGCTTTGATCCCACCCTCGAGGACCTGAACGACTCTTTTCACCAATCTGCTACTCCCAGTCCGAACAGACGATTGATCGAGATAGTTAGCTTTCACCGTTCCGAACTCAGTAGTGGCCTTTGGGCAGTCTCGGTATACCCGTTCCTGTGCGTTGCTATAACACAAAGATGATGTAGCGGCCTGAAATCCGTCGCATCGCCCAGCCGGAACTTACAGCGACAGCAAAAACAGCGCAGAATCCCAATTAATCTACCTGGCAAACCCCGAAATCAAGTGGAGCTACCGAGGTGCCGAAAAAGTCTTTCCCGCAATCTGCTAGTAGTTAAATAGCCCCTCGTCCTCGGCCGCCATATCATCATCCATCGGTAATGGAAGGTCGTCTGCGTTCAATGGGGGAAGAGACTCGATATAATCCTCAGTGCCGATAGGCTCTTCGCCAATCGGCATGCCCGGCTCGGTCTCCAGGGGCTGCAGGGGATCAGCGAGAAATTCCGCGTCCGCGTCAGGAACCGATGGCACCAACTCTGTCGGAACTTCTTCCGGGACAGGCGCTTCAGGAGGCGGGGGCGCCTGTTCGGCATTCTGGTCACCGCGAAGTTCCTTGAGCTGCTGCGACAGCTTCTCAAAATAGGCATTTCTCCGAATATGCTGTTCGTCCGTGCTTTCGCCGGGTCGAATAGAATCAATCGTGTCTCGGAGAGAGTTGGGGGTTGGGCTCGGAACTGCCTGTCCGCTTTCCTGCAGAAAACGTTGGTACGGGTTCTGGTATCCTCCCGGCGGTGGAGGAGCGAACGAGGGTGATGGCAGGGGTGAGGGGTAGGTTACGACCCCCGTGTCTTTTTGGTTGCCGCGCTGTGGTGAAGGAAAGATTCCCGGAGTCGGACTGGGGCCGGCGGGAAACGGTGCAGGGCTCAGGGAGGGAGAGGGTAGAGCGTTTGCTGTCGGCGACGCTACGGTGGGCGTTTCCGCTGCTTGCGGTGATTTTTCCTCGGTAGCTTCGCTGCTGTCCGAACGCAGCCAGGCTGCGATGCTTTTCTTGTGATATCCCCAGAGAAAGGCGCTGAGCACGACCGTGAGAATGAACATGGAACGCCTAAACTGAGTCACGCTATCTCCCTTTACTGTTGCGGACACTGAAGCTGACCAACCGGCGTCTCGCCCGACCACACATCAAACGTACACTATGAAGTCGGCGAGCGAAATAACTGTTGTCCGTCCGGGGGTATACCAGCAACGCGGACATAAATGCCTTGATTCAGCCGGGGGATATCGCCCGCTGCCGTTGTAGCGAGTAAGCAGCAAGAGTCGGTAGCAGATTTCCGACAAATCCTCTGGCAGCACTTCCAGGCTTGGACGCGACGTCGCTTTTGGGGCTTCGGTTTCGCGACCCGCTGGCTTGAGCTAGGTTCGAGCGGATGAGACGTCATCCTTCAAAATCTGGTCCGGTGACCCGGGGACTTCCGGCAGGTCGGACCGGTATAGTTGGTAGCGGGTCATGCATCGCGCCCAAACCACGATTTGTTCACGGAGCGTACTAGTTCCATGACCGGCGCAACTGACTCTTTAGGCGTTCTGGAGCGGTATCGGAGCGAAATCGACGACGCCGAGATTACCAGACGCCGAGCTGATCGCCGACGGTCAATGCAACGACCGCACTGGTCACGGTTTCACGAAATTTTAGCGGCGCTTCCGGATCGCGCCGCGTTACGGAAGCGCGGCTTCGCCGTTCCTGTCAAGCTCGACCGATCGATCGCGATTGGCAGAGCGGAAGAGCTGCTCGAGTTTGAACGAGGGCTCCTTGAAGAAGCCGTGCAATTACTCGTTCCCTGGCGCAAAGGACCTTTCCGCCTCTTCGGCTACGACATCGATGCCGAGTGGCGAAGTGACATGAAATGGGAGCGGGTGGTCCCGCTTCTCGAGGGGGCAAAGGGTAAACGAATCGCTGATGTCGGCTGCGGCAACGGATACTACCTTTTTCGAGCAGCAGAGCTCGAGCCGGAGTGTGTCGTCGGATTGGACCCCTCCGAATCTTTCGAGCTTGCATTTTCGTTATTGCAACGGTTCGCGGCTATCGATGCGCTGCACTTCGAGGGGTTAGGAATCGAGGATCTCCCTTTGTTTCCGAAATTCTTCGACGTCATCCTCTGCATGGGCGTCATTTATCATCAACGGGATCCGCTCGGTGCGTTGCGATTGCTGGCCGGCGCGCTTCGTCCAGGTGGTGAGCTGGTGCTGGAAAGTCAAGCTATCGTCGGTCAGGAGTCCCAGGCGCTATTCCCCGAGGCGCGCTACGCGAAAGCGCGAAACGTGTATTTCGTGCCGACAGCAAACTGCCTCGCCGCCTGGTTACGGCGGAGCGGCTTTATCGATGTCGCGGTACGGTCCTTCGTTCCGGTTACTCATGAGGAGCAGCGGCGCACGGCGCTTGCTCCTTATGAAAGCCTTTCCGACTTTTTAGATCCTGACGATCCGTCACGCACGGTCGAGGGGTATCCAGCGCCCCAGCGGGCGATTGTCACCGGCCGGTTGCCTCTGTAGAGGCGAGCCGCTGCCGTTAAAAACGCGGTGCGTACCCACCCCGAATTTTCTCCGCTAATTCCGCTTCCTCCGAATAAAAAGGGCCTTGCAATACGAACGTTCGAGCAAGAGCTTGTATCCGCCGATGCGGTTGTGTAGCCTTTCGGCTGAGCAAGGAACCGTAGCGGTAGCTTCCGCAGTGACGCCGCGAGGTTTGCTACTTATTTCCATCGGCGAAACGAACCCTATCGCCGGTCTGTTGGAGGGCTATGGGGCTCGCCGATCGTCAGCAATCAAGTGCGACGGAGTTCAGTCTGCCGAGTGCGGAACGCGCCAGCCTTTTTGTCAGGCTGGATCTCCCCGGTGATCGCTCGACGTACTTCTCCGCCCGGCTTCCGATTCGAGGATGGCTGCTCGGTCCGGCCGGGATCGACATCTCGTCTATTCAGCTCTCAGTACTCCTGGAAGAACAGCAATCGCCTGCGAGCGTGCTTCGAGCGGGGCTACCCATTGCTGCGCGAGTGCTTCCCTTCCATCCGACTGCAAGTGTGCCGCATGTAGTCGCCTTGGAACTCGAACCTGCGACTTTCAAAGATCCGAGCGGTCTTGTCGTGGGAGCGAGCTTTAGCTACCGCGGAGAGCTCGACATCGAGGCGCTTCGCCCCTTCGCAAACGGGGAGAGTCGGGTGTTTTTTCTTTCCGTCCGAGCTGAATGCGGTGAGCTGGTGAGCGTCTCCAATACGCGAACCTTCGGCACGAGCGATCGAGCTGCTTTGGAACATCCACTCGGCGGCTTTCTTCTGCCCACCGGCGGTAGCACCGCGGCAGACGTACTAGTGATAGAAGGATGGGCGGCGAAACTGGATGATGCGGTTGATTCGGTGATTTTGCTCGTCGATGGGGAGCAAGCCGCTGCACTGCACGCTCATCTCCCAAGCCCCGAACAAGAGCTGGCGCTGCCGGAAATCGCGGGTGCTGCGCAAGGACGTTTTGCCGGCGCGTTGTCGCGAAGAACTCTCATCAAACAAGGTCTTGACGAACGGCGTTTGCGAAACGGCGTTGCTTTAGGTGCAGAGTGTCGGTTCGCCTCAGGGCTCACCTGGCGCATGACGGGGCCGGCGGTGCGGTGGGAGCCTGCACCGGAGGCTCCCGTAGAGGGACGAGTAGAATCAGTCACGCTGACTGCCGACGGGCAGCTCTCCTGGCGTGGGTGGGTGCGTTCGATCCGCTTCGAATCGACGCCGTTGAAGCTTTCGTGGGGGCGACATTCGCTTGCGGCAGACGGCAGCGAAGAACCTTCCCTAGTGACTTGGTCCCACCGCGATGACATCGTCTCGAGGTATCCTGCCGACTGGTCTTATCAGCCGGCGGGATTCGATTTCCGTATCAGCCCGCGTGCCCTTGGCTCGCTTCCTCTGGGACTGCGCCTAAGTGCAATAGATCCGGTGGGCGGCGAGGAACGGGTGTTGCCTCCTCGCGCTTTCGCCGCGGTGGCAACGGAGCTGTGTCGCCTTGACGCGCAGAGTGCCGTTCGCGACCTACCCGGGGCGGAGCTACTCGGCCGAATACTGCGTCCCGCGACCACTACAGCTCCGGATCGACAACCATTGCGACGCCTGTTGGTGGCGACCCACAACCTGGCGGTTACCGAAGGCGCCCCCAAGGTGCTCCATCAAGTCCTCGCTCATTTCAAACAGGTTCGGCCTGAACTGGAATTGCTCGTCGTTTCGCCGCGAGATGGAGAACTCCGCACAAAGCTC
>JAGRAW010000191.1 GCA_020434415.1 Bdellovibrionales bacterium | reverse complement strand
CCTTTAAACTCCTGGAACAAGTACCGAGCATCCTGCGGGCCCGGCGAGGATTCCGGGTGATACTGCACTGAAAAACAACCCGCATCGACCACTTCCAACCCCTCGCAGGTCCGGTCATTCAGGTTCATATGCGTCACGGTTACATGCTTCGGAATTGCAGCAAGGTCGGTGGCAAAGCCGTGGTTCTGTACGGTTATCTCTACCGACCCCGTCTTTTCATTCCGAACCGGGTGATTGCCGCCTCGATGTCCGAACTTGAGTTTGAACGTCGGCGCGCCGAGTGCGTGGCCAAGAATTTGGTGGCCCAAACAAATGCCGAACATCGGCTTCTTCCCGATCAGCTCTCGCACCGTTTCGATGCCGTAGGTCACAGCAGCAGGATCTCCCGGTCCGTTCGACAAGAATACCCCTGCCGGTGCCATCGCTGCGATCGCCGACGCAGGAGTCTGCGCGGGCACAACCGTGACACGAAATCCCGCGTCAATCAGAAGGCGCAGGATATTGAACTTGATGCCGAAGTCGATGGCGACCACAAGCGGACGACCAGACAGTTCCTCCTCCGAAAATTCCGGGTAACCGACACCGGGACGCCAGGTCCCCTGCCGCCATTCATAGGGCTCTTTTGTCGTGACCTGCAGCACCAAGTCGAGCCCTTCCATCGACGGAAGCGCTCGGGCTTTGTCCACCAGCGTAGCGGCATCCTGTTTGCCGCTGGCGATCACTCCCATTTGAGCACCACTGCTCCGAAGGTGCTGCACGAGCGAACGCGTGTCGATATCGCTAATGCCGACCACATCGTTATCGATCAGATACTCTTCGAGGGAACCGGTTGCTCGATAATTGGAATAGTGTTCACAGAATGAGCGCGTGATCAGACCGGCCACTTGCACTCGAGGTGACTCGACGTCCTCCGGATTGACCCCCACATTCCCGATATGCGGGTAGGTAAAGGTCAACATCTGGAAGGCATACGACGGATCGGTCAGGATTTCCTGATAGCCGTACATGGAGGTATTGAACACTACCTCGCCACTCGTCTCCCCTTGTGCGCCCACCGAAACGCCTCGAAAGACGGTTCCGTCAGCCAAGGCGAGCGTCGCCGTTTCTCGCACCGTACCTGCTTTCACTCTCCTGCCTCCTCGCTATCGAATACCAGCCTACCGCCCACCATGGTCTTTGCCGCCAGTCCCTGCAGCTCCCATCCGTAAAATGGCGTATTCTTACTTTTCGAACGTATGTGCTTCGGCTCGAGCGTGATGCTTCGCTCGAGATCGATAAAGGTGATATCGGCAAGCGCTCCTTTCGCCAGCGTGCCGGCAGATAAGTTGAGGCATTTTGCAGGCGCAACGGTCAGCGCCTCGATAGCGCGCATCAGCGTAAACTCTCCGGACCTCACTTTCGCCAGCGTCAGCGGCAAGGTCGTCTGGAGCCCTAAAATGCCGAACGAAGCCTTGTCGAATTCCACGTTCTTCGAGTCAGCCTCATGAGGCGCATGATCACTGGCAATACAGTCGATAACGCCCTCCTGTAACGCTTTCGCCATAGCTGCGACATCTTCGGGGGAACGCAGCGGCATGCTCATCTTCGCCTGTGTGTCGAATCCTTCGACCGCTGAATCATCAAGAGTGAAGTTATGGGGCAACACTTCGGCAGTGACGGGGATGCCATCTTCTTTCGCACGGCGAATAAGCGTGACTCCCCGGGCGGTGCTGACATGGCAGAAGTGCACGCGCCCGCCGGTCAATCGCGCGAGCTCGATGTCACGAGCAATCATGACATTCTCTGCCGCATCCGGCATGCCTTTGAGACCCAGTTTGACGCTTCTCGCTGATTCGTTCATCGAGAAGCCTTCAGATAACTGCAGATCTTCTTCGTGGACGGTAAGGACCGCTCCGGTCAGGAAATTGTACTCAAGCGCCTTGCGCATAATCGCCGAGTTCGTAACCGGTCTGCCGTCATCGGAGAAGGCGACGCAGCCGGCCTCCGCAAGCTCCAAATACGGCGCGAGACTCTCGCCCTTCAAGCCAAGCGTGATTGCACCGATCGGGTGAACGCGGCAGAGGTTCGCTCGCTCCGCTTGCTCCAGGATGAACTCCGTCACCGACGCTGCGTCGTTGACAGGTTTGGTGTTCGGCATACAGCACACCGTGGTGAAGCCCCCCGCCACCGCTGCACGGGAACCCGTCAGCACGGTTTCCTTCCATTCCTGTCCGGGCTCACGCAGATGGACGTGTATGTCGACCAACCCGGGAGTGACAAGCAGCCCTTTCGCCGAGAGCACCTGCACATCACCCACTCCTGTGAACTGACCCGGCTTGTCAACCGCAGCGATACGCTGTCCCTCGACAAGTATGTCGAAGGCCCCGTCGAGCCCGCTCGCCGGGTCAAGCACTCTCCCGCCTTGGATCAAGAGTCGTTGTGGTTCACTGCTCATGAAGAAGCTTCTGCCTCAAGTCCTAGTGGTTCAATCTCTTCATCTCGCTCACGGGCCGCGTCCGATCGGCGCGCGCCGAGGACATACAGCAACGCCATGCGGACCGCCACGCCGTTGGTTACCTGACGCGAAATCAAGGAGCGCGGTCCATCGGCAACCTCCGAAGTAATCTCGGTTCCTCGAATAATCGGACCGGGAGCAAGCACCTTGCAGTTCGGAGCGTAACGAGCCAGCATCGGCTCGGAGACGATATACTTCCGCGAATATTCGTCCAGGTTCGGCACGAACAGATCCTTCAGATATTCATGTTTCATGCGCAGCGACATCACTACGTCCGCACCTTCAAGCGCTTCCGGCATGTGGTAGAAGACCTGGCAACCTAACGCCTCGAATTCCGCCTTCTTGGCAAGGGTGGGAGGAGCGACCACTCGGACGCTGCACCCGAACAATCGAAGGAGGTGAATGTTCGATCGCGCGACACGGCTGCGTAAGACGTCGCCGACTATCGTTACCGTCAGACCCTCGATGGTGCCAAACGCTTGGCGCATCGTGAGTGCATCGAGGAGCGCCTGACTGGGGTGCTCATGGAGCCCGTCACCGGCATTGATGACCGATGCCCGGGTCAGATGCTTCGCGATGAGATGCGCGGCACCGCTGGATGCATGCCGGATAACGACCACATCCGGATCCATGGACTCGAGCGTGAGCGCGGTATCGATCAAGGTCTCACCTTTGGTGGTGCTACTCGAGCTACCGGAGACGTTCACCACGTCCGCACTCATCCGCTTACCGGCTATTTCGAAACTCGATCGGGTTCGGGTCGATGCTTCAAGAAAGAGGTTGATGACCGTCTTTCCTCGCAGCGTCGGCACCTTCTTTACGTTCCGCGTGCTGACCTCGACAAATTGCTCGGCGGTAGTGAGCAAATACTCGACTTGCTCGCGAGTCAGGCCGTTAATCCCTAAAAGATGTCGACCAATCATGCTCATCGCTTCTTCCCGGCTATCGTAGTGGTTGGCGCGACGTAGACCCCGTCCTCCCCGTCCCGCTCCTCCAGGCATACTTCAACGAGCTCCTTGCGGGAGGTCGGAATGCTTTTTCCAACATAGTCGGCTCGGATAGGCAGTTCGCGGTGGCCCCGATCGCATAGCACGGCAAGCTGGACCGACAACGGTCGACCGAAGTCAATTATCGCATCAAGCGCGGCACGCACGGTTCTGCCGGTAAAGAGCACATCGTCGACGAGTACAATTGCATGGCGATCAACGTTGAAGGGAAGATCCGTCCCCCGGACCAGCGGCTGTTCATCACTCTGCGCGATGTCGTCTCGATACAGCGTGATATCCACCACACCCATCGGCACTTTCTGGCCGTCGATTTCCTCGATTTGCCGACATATCCGCCGCGCCAGGTAGTCGCCCCGCGTCCGAATGCCGACGATGGCCAAACTTTTCGCTCCCCGGTTCTTCTCCAGGATCTCATGCGCGATCCTCGTCACCGAACGACGGATTTGATCCGCATCCAAGACCTTGGTCCAGTCACTGCGATCCCGCTGTTGTTTCGATTCTGAATCTGTCACTCTCTCACACTCCTCAACCGACTTTTGCTTTTGGAAGTCGTCCCAAATCAAGTAGGACGACTCTGCCTTCTACTGGTACCTCGACTTCTTGCACGTCACCTCTTCCCGCTCGCCGGGACAGCGAACTTCCCGGGCTCATCAACCATCACCGGAAGCCGATCGCGAGCCCGCAAACCGATCGCGACATCGAGAAGAGCGAACATTTCCGTCGACATCGCCGTGCACTGCGGATACAGCGCCGAGGAAACGCCTGAATGATAACAGTGCACGTGTGAATACACCGTGGACGTGGAGTACCAACCCGCATGGACGGCAGCCATGTTTTGTAGGCCCGACGCAGGAAGCTTATGCGCCGAGCTGATTGTCCGACAGGTTGATCCACCGACACCAAGTCCACGGACAGACTCTTTGGCAACTACAGGCTCCTTTGCAGCTCTGTAGTGAGACCCTGAGTGGCTTTTAGCTGTATCGACGGCAGCTGAATGAAGAAGAAGAGGAGGCGCCTGACGCGTTAGGCGGCGAACGTTGGTCCGAGACCGGATGAGGCAGCGTTCTACGACGCTGCTAACTAGCTGAGGAAGCTTGGAAAATATCATTTCGACCCTTGAAGGTCTCTCGGGACCCCCTTAAAAGGTTCACTGGGCGCGGAGGGTAACAGTACCGCTTGGAAATCTCAAGCATGTTCCGCATGAACCGCTCGGGTGCCTACTATCGCCTCAGCGCGGTCCTCTTTCTCCCATTCGTCCCCGCCACCTGGTCGGCAAAAGGTCCGTGGCAGGGCGAGTAGCAACAGCGACACGACTCCACAGCCGATGGTCGAATGAACCCGCAGCTTCTCGTCGACTTCACGCATACCCAGTCCCAGGGACTCCGCAAATTCTCTCACCTGCCAAAGCACGTCCAAGAGGTACCTTCCCGTGTCCACCGTCAGCCGCACCCACCAGTCCCAACCGAAGGCGCTGTAGAGAAGGACTCCGATCGCACCGCCCGCCACATACACGGCACAGAACGGAATTAGCACAAGCAAATTGAAAAGCGGTGCGAGCGGCACAATCGTTCCGAACCACCAGAGTGCGACCGGAGTAGTACCCAGCCATGCCCCGGTGCTTGCGATAACCGTGCGTCGGAGGGCATCTGCTGCTCGGGCGAATAGCGTGGGTCGATCGCCGGTCCAAAATCCTCGGTTGGAATCGGTCGTAAGCAGCGGGCTCACTGCCCAGAGGCCGAACAACGCAGAGAACGTCAACTGGCACCCCGCTTCGAAAATTGACATCGGCCAAATCAACTGCACCCCGAGCAATGCGATAAGGAGGTTCCGACCTGAAGAAGTCGTTTTTCCGAGAAGTACACCGAAAGCGAATATCGCTAGAATTACCAGCGCCCGCATAGCGGGAAGGGCTCCGCCGCTGAGATAGGTGTACCCTCCGGCAGCTAGTAGTGAAAGCCAGGCTGCCGGAAGCGCTGCGGGGAAAAGGCATACGAGTGTCGGACTGCGAACCCAGAGCGTGCGCACGGAAAAGAAAACGACGCCATAGAGCAGCCCCACATGGAATCCGGAAATCACCAGGAGATGGCTCGTCCCGGTTGCCTGAAAGAGCGCCAGCATCAGCGGCCCAAGAAGATTTCGACTTCCCAGGGTCACCGCGAGAAGCACCGCAAGCGAATCGGATTCGCCGACCCGGTCCTGAATGCTTGCCGCCAGACGCAGGGCCGAGCTGGGCGACTGGGTTCCGAGGGCAGTACGCTGTACCGTTTGCCCAAGCAGGTAGCAGAGTGCTCCGCGACGAACGAGGTGCCGCTCGACTTCCGGCATCAGAGGGCACATCCGTCGGCCCTGCAGGTGCACGGTGTCGCCGGTTTGCAACCGAGCACCTCCATGCCACCTCAGTGCCGAGAGCTTTACGATATAACGAGGCGACTCGGAAGCTTCGGTCGCCAGAAGCGTAAAGCGTACGATGCCGTTGTCGGGCCATTCAATCGGTCCTTCGACACTGCCCTGGAGCTCCACGGCGTCGAAACGCCACGGTTTGCTCGAACCGACCGGCAGAGGCCCCACCAACCGCACTTGTAACTGCCGAAACTTGCTCGCGCGGAGTTCAGCCGCCGCGAAATTCCAGACAATGACGGTAACCAGCAATGCCAGCAGCACGCCATTCATTCGCAGGTGACTGACGCTGGAGTTCAAGCTATGGTTCCCGGAAGACTGTACCTCGGCAAACGTGCCGAAGGACTAAGTTGGACAACCTGAAGCGGGAAGCTGAACAATTTGATGGAATCTGCTCATCTGATTGCTGTGTCCTCCTTATCCCCCCTGCGTCGGATAGCTTCGTATATCCGTTTGGCCGCATGTCCGTTTTTAGGTTCGTGTGCTGGAATAACCTCAGTTTTGCGCTCCTCGCCGCGACTGCTCCCCGGAAGCTTTCGGCACACCGCTCAAATTATCGTCTTGGTAGCGGCATTTGTTGCTTGGGACGGGTGTACGACCGCACGTGTTAGGCCGGCAACGGAAGCACAAGCGTCGACAGCGACGCTTGAGTGGTTGGACCAGCAGTATGGTTTGGTGTACGACCGGCCGCTAGAACGCTTGCTTCACAAGATTACCGGCCGCCTCTCCGGCACCGTGTATGGCAGCGCGTTGGAAACCGATCTAAGCCGCGAGCAGATTGTCCGCTACCGCGAACTGCCTTGGCAGGTCTTCGTCATGAGGGAGGCGACCCCCAACGCCTTTTCTCTGGGGGCTGGTGCCGTGGTCGTGACCTCCGGCATGTTGCTCGAGACCCGCTCGGAAGCCGAACTTGCCGCCGTCATCGCCCATGAAATGGCCCATCAATTGCTCGGGCATACGACCAGCGCGCTGGAGAAGCAGCGACAGACCGGCGCACCGGCTGCGACGTTTTCGTTGGAGGACGAGCTTGCAGCTGACCGACTCGGCCTGAAACTGCTGTTTGTCGGTCGGTATCAGCTGTCCGAGGCACTAAGCGCTATCGCTATCGGACGCCAGCTTGGCGGCGAGTCCCTAGGACCCGACTGGCTAACGCTGCGAATGGCCAACTTGCACCAGGAACTTGATCAATATCCCCAGCACCTCCCGGCTACCGAATCCAGCCGAGAGTTCAACCGCGTAAGAAGACATCTCGCCTTGGGAAGGGCTTCGAGCTAGTATCGAGTCTTGGGGCAATCACGACCCCGAGCTATACCCTTATGAAGCTCCAGGGCTTCGAACACTTTGCCGCGCGGGCCTACCTGAACGAGTATTTCGGGTCGTTTGACACGGAAGACCACTTCCTCCTCACTTTTTGCCACGACGTCTATGAAGCGCTCCCGCCGGTCGAAGCCATGGTTGAAATCGGCGGAGGGCCTTGCATTTATCCTCTGATCAGCGCGCGGCGTCGGGCGGAACGGATACTGTTTGCAGAATACTGCGTGGCGAATCGAGCCGAAGTCGAAGCGTGGCGGCTGAATGCCGCAGATGCATTCGACTGGAGTCCGCAGTTCTCATTTATCCAACAGCTTGAGGGGTTCACCCAGTCCGTCGATGAAATGCAGCAGGAGCTGCGTCGCAAGCTGCTTCCTTGTATTCCGTGTGACGTGTTTGACGACGAACCCTTGACCGGGTTAGCCGGTCAAC
>JAGRAW010000190.1 GCA_020434415.1 Bdellovibrionales bacterium | reverse complement strand
GCTGCTTGGCGCGTGAGATGCGACGAAGTTTGTTGGTTGGGTGCTGGCGGTCATACAGCATGTCGACGCCGGCCAGGTACAGCTCATCCGGACCGACCAATCTATCGGCTATATCCACCATGTGTCGCTGGTAGCCGGTGTCGAATTGGAGAAGGCGGCTGATGCGGAGCGCGGAGGAGGCCAGGGTGCAGACGACGAGGCCGCCCAGGATGATCACCGTACTTCGTCGCGGGAATCGAGCCCATACTTGCGCAAACGCTGCTGCGTTCAACACGGCGAACGTCGGAATGAGAATCACGAAGAAATACGGCCACGGCTGCTTGTGCCAGAGGCCGAACGCCCAAAGTAGCACCCCGTAGAGACCGAGAATAAAATGTCGCTCGTCGACCAGGTCCTTCCGACGGTTGCCTGTAAGACAGAGTATGCTGCCGACGATGCTGAGCACGTAGAACAGGACATTCTGCTCTACGGTCTGTTGCCAGAACTCTCGGCGAATCGAATACATCGGTCGGAGCGCGATGTCCGTGTGGGAAAGAAATGTTGCTTGATTGGTCGCGTCGGGAGTGGCGACGAGTGACCATGCGCCAAGATAGACGGCAATCAGGGCGACTCCTGCGCCGGTAAAATGAACGATGGCGCTGCCGACTCTCCGGCGTTCGTTGGTCAAGAGCCAAAGTGCCGCAAGCGAAAGGCCGGTGGCGGCAAAGTAATAGACGGCCTTCTGCGAAATGAGAAAGCTCACGCCTGCCGCGAGACCGGCGAGGAGATAGCGGCGGTCCAGCAACAGCAGTAGAGACAATAGTCCTGCCCAAGCGGTCATGGTGTCTACTCGGACTTCGGCGCTGCGGGTAATCCAGCTCGACATGGAAATCCAGAGTAGAAGAGCGAGGACGCTGGGCGCTTTACCGAAGCGCTTTCCAAGCCACAGCGTCGCAGCGAACAGTAACACGGCATTCAACACCGCCATTTGAAGGCGCACGAGCATGATGCCGTTCCAAGAGGATATTGCCGCGAAAAGTGCCGGAAGCTGCACGTAATAGCCGAGCACGGTCTTGTATGGCTTGAAGTCACGGTACGGAAGTTCGGACGCCAGACGATACACATCGTAGGCGCCGTCGAACTCGTCCATGGCCACCGGGAGCTTTTCAATCAAGGTCGCCTGAAGCAGCAGGCTGAAGAGCACGATAAGCGACACCAGAGCAAGCCAAACGTAGCCTTTCATCGGGGATGTGCCTCCCAAAAGTCGGCCAAGGTCTGCACACGCTGACGATACGTATGGTGCTGCAGCACAAGAGAGCTCCAGTCCCTGAACTCCTCTTCGTAGGAGTCCGCGTCCTTGGCCAACAGTGTTTCGATAAGCTCGATGGTCTGTTCCGCCGAGGCCGTCTGGTACGGGTAAGGCTTTTGAAGCACTTCGGCCAAACTCGGATGTGACGGCAGCAGGAGCGCGGTCCCCGAAGCGAGCACTTCAAAAACCCTGTTGTTCACCATGCCCCATTCCTGTTGAACAGCTTCCGTCATCCCTAGTATCACGCGTTTCGTATTGTACCACCGATTCAAGTCAGCAGCTGTCTTGTTTCGGCGCGGGTTTGACCATTCAAAATCCGCCCTCTGCGCAGCAGGCGTCAAGAGAAGTTCGACCTGTCGTCGGTCTTTATGATTGCGGGTTCCGGCGAATCCGACTCCTCGACGCGGCAGCGCAAGCGCTCGAAATTCCGCACCGACACCGAGGGGGAGCAGTAAAGTCTGCAAGCCGTGTTCTGCTGCTTGCGCCATACAGCGCGGCGACAAGCACAACACCACATCAGGGCGCACGGTGGTCTGTTCCAAGTAGAATGAGAGCCACTCCGCCCGGCGCCCCATTGACCACCACCAGTAGATATTTCGATCCGTGCGAGGGGCATGAAAGACGATGGGATGACTCCCTCCCGACAGCGTGACAATTCCCCAGCGGGGATCTCCTTGTGCGCGGCAATGTTCAAGAAACGCCGAGCCGAACTGGTGAGCGACCATGCAATCTCCCAGGCCGATAGTGTAGCAGCGAAGCTCGGTGGATTCGAAACGAAATACCAAGTCTCTGCCGATGGTGTACTCATACCATCGACGGAGGTGGCGACTTCGCGACTTGGTCAGTAGGTCGAGAAGCAAACGTGATGGACTTTTGCCGTTCATCGCGGCGCGCTTCCTGCTTCGACTTCAATAGAATAGCGACTGAGGTCGACTCGTTCAATCGCGTTCGGGAGTACGTGCAGCTTGACCGTTTCTCGAATGTAGGCCCAGAGTCGAACCTGGTAATAAGCGAGCACCACGGGAAACGAGACAAGGGTTTCACGAACCGTTTTCTGTTTTCGAACAAGCTCATTATACACCAAGGCCGCGCATGCGAGTGTGAAGCATGTCGCGGCGGGAAGCAGAAACTCGATGCCGAAGTAACCCAGGGGAAGCAGTGCGTAGCCGGCGATGAACGGCAGCAGATCGAGGCGATGAGGTAGGCGGAATTTGTAGACTAGCCACGCAGCAGCGGCGCCCAGAATACGGGCGCGCCGAAAGTATCCTCGCGCTTGATACGGATGATCGTGCCAGACGACTGCGGTTGGGACGACCTTCTGACGGTACCCGGCCGCTTTCAACCGAAGATAAAGCCCTTCTTCGTTGCAGCCGTATTTAAGGTCCTCTTCGAAGGGGAACTGCAGCGCAAGTGTCCTTCGCACGAGCAAATTGCTCGAGGTCAGGCGTGGCGCGTCATTGCAGCCGTGAACGATGCTGGAGCCTTTGTAGGCCAGCTCGTAGATAGTTCGCGGTGCTACGTTGTAGGTGCGGCCGGTCACGGCCGCGACGAGGTCATCATCAAACGCCGCAACCATTTGTTCGAGCCAGTCAGTTTCCGCGTAGCAATCGCTGTCGATGAATGCGACGAATTTGCCGTGTGCCTCACGTACTCCGGTATTCCGCCCATGGTTGGCGCCGAGATTCCCGGGATTGACGAACCAACGAAGCGCGAGCGACGGCAACTGAAGCCGAAGAGTTTCCAGCAGCTCGAGTGTCTCATCGGTGGAGCCGTCATCGATGATCAGTACTTCCAGCGCAGAATAGGATTGGCTCGCGAGGTGCTCCAAGCATCGACGCAGGAACCCGGCCCGGTTGTACGAGGGGATGATGACGCTGACGAGCGGTTTAGAGTCCATACATCCCCATCGTCCGGCTACGGATACTTACCGTAACAGCCCGAGTAGCGCGCTTTACGGTGAGAGCAATTCGTTCTCTGACAGTTCCCCCGCTGTCTTGCGCGTCATGGAGCAGCGGATATCCATGCGCTTGTAAGGCGGACCGTCCCCATCGTTCCAAGCGCAAGAGCTCTTCGTTTGTCAGCTCTTGCTGCCATGAGCTGACGCGAGAGGCATCGATTGCTTCTAACGCGCGTCCTTTCCACGGCAGCTCTTGGGGCAGAAACGACTCTGCCGTGCCCTCACCGTGGTGCATCGCCTCTTCGTAGGGAAGACCGAGGAAGGTGGCGATTTTCCGAAGTTCCACCTCCGGACTTGCGGCAAGGTCCTCGTAGCGCAGGTAGTGATAGGGTAGCGGTGCCTGAGCTTGGAGACACTCCCATGCGTGATGGTACTCGAGCCAGTCGGCGAAGTTCACCAGGAGATCGGACGAAGCCCAAGGCATCTTGCGACGACTCTGCGCCACGGCACGACCGTCTCGAAAGAGCACGATCAATTTCGCCTCAGGCAGCACTTCGGCAATGCGATCAACATATAACATGTGGCGAGGAGTCTTCTCTCCAAAACAGGTTTTTGCTCCGTGCTCTCTGAGGAAGTGCGAAGCGAGCTGATGGTAGCAATCGCGCACATCGTGCCGGGTTTGCACTTCCGATTCGGGTATCTCCAGCGATGTGCCGAGCTGGGTATTCAACGTGGCGATGTACTGTCGTTGTGCTTGCATGCTTCGTCCGACGAAGCGGTAAAAGAAACGCGTCTCCGGCGGGACAACGATTGCGGAGTGACGATTGAGTGCCTGTTGTAGCACTGTCGTTCCCGAGCGACCGCAGCCTAGTATAAAGAAGGGCTTTATTGAGCTGAGGGCATCCATGCGACCTTTCCGCGACGAGCATTCAGGAGCGTTAGGGTGCCGAGGCTCAAACCGAAGCCGCGTGCATAGGCACGCAAGAACCCCAGGCCGGCATAGGAGAGGTAGGTGCAATCCAGCCTGCGAACGAGTGCGAGCGTCATCGGTAGCTGCAGCAGCGCCGTAAGAAGCACTGCGAGGAGCGGAAGCCACTCCATGCCGTCGATGCACAGGAAGGGAAGCATTCCGATTGAGGCCATCGCCATTGGAGGCTGTACATGGTCACTCCACGTACTGTAGGAGTCGCCTCCCGCTCGCTCCGGGTGAAGGTGGTAGAGTTGGACACGCCAGTAGCCCTGTCCGGCTTGCTTACGCAAGTACGGGAGGAGTGCGGTTGGGTGGTAGTGTTTGACCTTGGAGCGAATGTCGAACGCCAGTGCGCCGCCGTGCTTCCGGACGCGGTAGGCAAGCTCGGCGTCTTGGGCCAGTAGTAGCTCCTCGTTGAAGCCGCCGACTTGTTCGAGCACGGAGCGCCGATACATGACGTTAAACGATCCGAGGAAATTGACTCGTAACGGCATACGCAGGTGGCGCTCGACGATTTCCTCGTGAATCAGGCGAGCAAGGAGCGTTTCTTCCTCTGCGATGCCGTAGCTTCCACCTGCGCCGGCGACAGCGGAGTCGCGGAACAACGCGAGCAGCCGCTCGAGCGCATCGGGTTCTGCAACGCAGTCTGAATCGATAAACCAGACCAAGTCGGAAGCGGCATGTCGCCAGCCTAGGTTGCGCGCGGCTCCTCGTCCCTTTCCGTGGGCTGAGAGCACTTGCGCTCCGAGTCGGCGGGCGATGTCCGCCGTGTCGTCCGTGGAGCCATCATCGACCAATATCACTTCGCTGAGCATTCCGGACTCTTGCCAAGGCAGGACCGAGCGTAAGCACTGCTCCAAGGTGCGCTCGGCGTTTTTCGCCGGAATAACGAGTGCGACACTCGGATCGGTCTCATGGCTCATTGTTGTTCCCGACTTGGTGGCAGCGCCTCGCGAATGGCAAGCTCCCGGACGATCCCCGTCAGCTTATTCTCTATCCGTCGAATGCGGACATAAAACAGGAATGAGCCGAACAGAGAGCCGAGGATCGCCGAATAAAAAACGAGGTCCGCCCCGCGGCCGATGCCGAGGGCGCGTGCGGCAAGTACCGTGAGTCGCGGGTCGGCGATCAAGACGGCAGCGATCACGCAGAGCAGCAGCCAAACTGCTGCAGCATAGCGCGGTATGCGGCCTACACGAATCCCGCGCCCGACCCAAAAGCAGAGGGCGCCGAGAAAGGCGAATCCGCCGATTTGAAACAGACTCATTTCACCAACCTCCCGATGAGATAGTCGCGAAGAATGACCGCGGCCTGGCTGTTTTTCTGGCCCTTCATGAGGGAGTAATCCGTGTAGCGTACAGTCACGGCAACTTCAGTGAAACGAAGGCCCGCGCTCCCGATTTGATCCAATAACTGGCTTGCGTGCGCCATTCGGTCCATCGTGATGTGAATTCGCGATGCAGCATGGTGAGTGAACGCGCGTAACCCGTTGTGGGCATCCGATACATCGAGTCGGCTGGTGGCTCGACTGAATAGGACCGCGGCACGGAGCAGGATGCGGCGTTGGGCGGGAATGTTGGAAGTCGATTCCAGAAAACGGGAACCGAGTGCTACGTCCGCAGTGCCGGCGCGCAGTGGTTGAAGAAGTCGCTCGATGTCTTCAACTCGATGCTGTCCGTCGCCGTCGAAGGTCACGATGTACTGTGCGTCGCTCCTGAGGGCGTAGTCGATGCCGGTCTGCAGCGATGCGCCTTGTCCGAGATTGTAGATATGGCGAAGCACAGTCGCGCCGCTCGATGCGGCGATTGCGCCCGAATCATCATGGGAGCAGTCGTCGACTACGACCACGTTCGGGTACGCCTCAAGTAGCGCACGTAGTACCTCGCCGAGGACCGACGCCTCGTTAAAGACCGGCACGATGACAAACACGTCGTCGGCTGAAGCGGTAGGGGGCGACAGGTGCATGCGGCTGAGCAAGTTGAGTAAAAAGTGAATCGATGTAGGTATTTGATGCGCATAGCGGTCGCAAAGGCGCGAGAAACGGCCCGCGGGACGGGCGTTGAAGGGTGTTGCCGGCACAAAAGTCAGACTTTTCTCCGGTCTCGAGGCTGGATTTTAGGACGTCGTGCTCTTATGCCTTGTTCGAGCCGAGAAATTCTTCGAGTAGCCCGTGTCTGAGCGAGTATTGGGATGCTCGGAGTAGGGGAGCGTCGAAGAAGCGAAGGGTCTGCTGCGTGATTATACTTCCGGCCAGAATGATATCGGCTCGGTTACGCTCCATGCCCCGAATTTGAGCGGTTTCTTCGAAGTTCGATTGGCTAAGGAGCGACACTAGCGTGGCAAGCGCAGCCGCGCTTAGCTCGCCGTCAGCTTCCTTCTCGCCGAAGCTCATGCGGCAGAGCGTCCGCACCGTGCCGGACGATCCGATCAAACATGCGACCGGTGTTCCTTGTAGTGCGCCGGCATTTTGCTTCAGCACGCCGTCAACGTGGGCTTGTAGCGCTTCGATGGCAGTGCTATCGGGCAGAAGATTCGTGGCCTCGCTGAGTCCCAGATACTGCTCGTTCAGCCGCAACGCGCCGAGGGGAAGGCTGACCGATGCAATAATGCGTCCCGCTGTGGCGCGTGATAGTTCCGTGCTTCCACCGCCGACATCTACCAAGGCGACTTCATCGGGAAGATTCGGCTCGTTAGCGAGAATGCCCAGAGCGGTCAGTCGTGCTTCGTCATCGCCTGAGAGCACCCGTATCGACACCCCCAAAATATTTGACAGCGTCTCCAGTAGTTCCGCTCCGTCCGGCGCGTCACGCATGGCTGCGGTGGATGCCGCGAGGATGTGGTCGACTTCCCATGTGCTGAATGTCTGCGCCAAATCTTCGAAAAGACGGCAGGTCCGTCGCTTTGCCTCCTCCCTGAGAGCACCCAGGCGGTATAGCTCCTCGCCTAGGCGCGGCATATGCCGCTCATGATGGAGGGTTTTGAACCGTCCGCTCGGCGAAATGCCCGGAAGCGGCTCGACTATTTCGACGCGCAGGGAATTTGTGCCGAGGTCAAGAAGCGCTATCCGCGAAAATCCCATTATTTTGCCTAAATTATCCACTTGAGCTATACAGTCCGCCTACTGATTTGCTGCCTTATTGGCCCGATGGAGACGGATCATGCGAGAGCTTATTAAGTTGGTTTCGTCCGAGAAGACCGGACACTTCTATACCACCACCAAGAACAAGCGTAAGAAGCCCGAGAAGATGGAAGTAAAGAAATACGATCCCATCGCTCGGAAACACGTTATATACCGAGAATCCAAAATCTAGCTTCCCCCTTCGGCTCGGAGTGGGGATTCTGTTGCCTTTTGCGGCCCGCACCTAGTCGGGGATTTCTGCCGACACGTCACGCCGCCGGCTCGACGGTAACCGGATCGGTAGCACAATTAATACGTCATGTACGCAACCAGTGATTTCAAGAACGGCCTGAAGATTCTAATCGACGGAGTG
>JAGRAW010000018.1 GCA_020434415.1 Bdellovibrionales bacterium | reverse complement strand
AGAACAACAACGTATACTGTTCTCCTTTGGGACCTGCTCCCATAAATTGGAGTCGGCGGTAGGTGAGGTCCATGAGCGGTTGCTGCGGTTCTCGGCCGAACTTGGGTACCACCGGAAAAAGCTCTTTCGTCGTGCCCTCGTCAAGCACAACCAGGCCTTGCCGCGCCGTAACTTGATCGTGGATGTCGCTAAGCGCAGCATGAGGTCGATTGTTGTATGCATCTACTGTTGCGTTAAAGCTTTGCTTAACCGAACCCGCGGCGTCTTGCCCTAAGCTTGTTCTTTTCTCCGCCTCCTCTCCGAGGTAGCTCGCGGCTTGTTGCACTAGCGCTGTAACCTGACTTCCCCTGCCATTTGTACTCTCTCTTGTAAGCGGAACTCCGCCGGGGTTGCGAATGGCTAGTAGGTGCCGTGCGGCGAGCTTCGGATTTCCACGCTCTTCAGCATCTACTGCACGAAGCAGAGAGAGGCCGCTCGAAAGCATCATTTCCCGCTCATGAAGCTGACCAAGCTGTTGCTCCAGCGCCTGTACCGTAGTAGCCAACCGTCCGATATGCTCAAGCTGCTGTTTGTCGGTTTGCTGCTCAAATTCGTAGCGCCGGGTAAACGAGTCGAAGAAGTGATAGCGGTGTTCGCGAGTCTGCTCATTTAGCACCTCGACAGCACGCTGGAGCGATTTCTGTCCGGTCGTCAGGCTGTCGGCGAGCTGTGAACGACGATCATCGAGGTGCTCACGTTCGTATTGTAGCCGCAGCGTGAGATGTTCCACGTCTTCATTTGCCGAATCGATACCAAGCTCGTGCAGTAGCTGTGGGAGTTGTTCCTTTACGGAATGCGACGCAGCTAAGGGCGCATCACGATTTGGTTGCGTCCGTGAAGCCTCTTGCAGTTCTCGAAAGAGGTTGTCTATCTCCGTACTTGCTTCTGACGCGACCGACATAGCGGACTGCTCTGTTGCACCTTTGAGCAGTGTAACGAGCTTCTGCTCCGCAAGATTCGCGCTGCCCTCGAGCGACAACCATGAAGTGTCATTCGTTTTTCGGAACGCCTCCGCGTGCTGACGAAGGTCGTGGATCTGGGCTTGCAAAAAATTTACTTTCTCACCAAAGATTCGCGAGGCCGCTCTCTTCGAAGCCGGATCCGAGGCCGTATCCTCCTCCACGCGAACCCGGATCTCGTCCTGGAGGCGATTGACTTGATGAGACTGGTCTGCTCGGCCAACGAAATCTAGAGGTCGACGACCAGTCACGGTCGGAAGCGACGCTTCGTGTTGGCGGTCCGTAGTCGGGGTAGTCGGAGCGGCGTTTGTTACTGCACGCTCCGCCGGCGGAGGCTTTTCCTCATGTTTCCAAAGTACCTGGTCAGCCATTACACCCCCCGTCCAACCTCATTCCGAAAATCCCAGCCACCTGCGCAGCGAGCAGTTACCACCGCAAGGAGCCGTAGTCCTTTAGTGTGTTATTCGCGGCGGAGCATTCTGCGTTTTGCTTGGAGTCGCAAAAACGGGACGGGATGCGAACTCAGTGCCGAAAGGTCGCGTTTCTCAAAACGGAACGAGTCTAGGAAGAGTCAAATAGCCAGTCGAAGGGAATCAACCAGCGTGCGCCAGGAAAGTGAGCCGACACTCACTTTCCGTGCGACTAATGGCATGCAGCCAACTGCTCCAGGGGGAAGTGCAGCGCTTGATGGAAAATGCCTCGGTGACGAAGAACAACATCAGAGGCACTATAGTGCTGACGCGCTAGCACAGACGCAGAGTGTGCGTGCGATTCGGCACGAGGTGGTGCCGCGTCTAGGTATCTCGGACTTCTCAGATACCGTCGCGTTTGTCAGATGAAGTATGGCTACTGAGGCTTATGGCTACCAGTCGAATCATTGGACTTGTTTTCGGTCCCAGCCTGTTCCTTCTGCTTCTACGGATCCCGCATCCGGAGCCGCTCAACATCGCAGCCTGGAGCGTGATCGGTGTAATGGCACTGATGATAGTGTGGTGGGTAACCGAGGCTGTACCGCTCGCTGTTACGGCACTTTTACCGCTCGTATTGCTGCCTCTCCTTGGGATCAGCCCGATGAAGGAAGCTGCGGCACCATATTCCGATCCAATTGTGTGGCTATTCTTTGGCGGGTTCATGATTGCTCGGGCGCTTGAAAAATGGGGGCTTCATCAGCGGATAGCACTCCGCATCATTCTTATTACCGGCACGAACGCGAACGGCATCCTGTTGGGCTTCATGTGTGCAACGGCGTTCCTCAGTATGTGGATTAGCAATACCGCTACGGCCGCGCTGATGCTGCCGATTGCCGCATCGGTGATCACCATGCTGAACTCGACCGAGGCAAGGCATAACAAGATAGGGATGAGGAACTTTGCCCTGAGTCTAATGCTGCTAATCGCCTACGGAGCGAATATCGGCGGGACTGCCACGTTAGTCGGCACACCGCCGAATCTGGTGCTGGCAGGTATTATGCGCAGTAATCACCAACTTGAGATCGAGTTTGCTCAATGGAGTCTGATGGCAATTCCATTTGCCCTAGTGCTTCTTGGGACAACCTACGTCGCGGTGGTGCTATGGCTCTATCCGAATTCGCTGGGAGCGTTGGAAGGGGGTCGATCGCAGATAAAAGCGCAGTATCAGTCGCTCGGAGCTCGTTCGAAGGAAGAGACGCGGACCTTGTGCATTTTTGTGCTGACGGCGTTATGCTGGACCTTTCGAGAGCAGATAAACGAACTGCTACTACATCCGTCAGTCCTTACCGATCCTGAAATTGCCGTCTGGGCCGCCATCTTGCTATTTGTCGTGCCGCGTTCATCACTCAACTCAAAACGTCTTTTGGAGTGGGAGGACACGCAAAAGCTACCTTGGGGCATTTTGCTCCTTTTCGGCGGGGGACTAAGTCTTGCCGGGGCAATGGAAAGAACCGGCATCGTCGCGGCTGTCGCCGCTCAATTTGCTGCGTTGGGACGGTTCGAATTCTGGCTACTCGTCGCAGTTACGGCGGGTGCACTCCTAATGACCGAGATTATGTCGAATTTGGCACTCGTGACTGTCTTGGTTCCCGTAGTCGGCGGTATGGCCAATGGTCTTGGTGTAAATCCCCTCCTCGCGTGCATTCCGGTGACTCTCGCCGCAAGTTGCGCCTTTATGCTGCCGATGTCGACGCCTCCAAACGCAATCGTGTTTGCGAGCGGGCACGTGACAATCCGGCAGATGGTTCGTGCCGGACTGGTACTCAATGTTGCAGCACTCGCCCTAATCGCCTTGCTGAGCGCAACGCTTCTACCGTGGATCTTTGATTGACGTGCGCTCCGGTAGTCGGGCTATGGAATGAAAGCTGCTACTGCAGTCCTACACCATTCGGTAGGTCGATGTTGTCGGGCCGCGGTCTCCCGAACGTTCAACGCCCCGTTGCGGATTAGCCGCAAGGTGTTCGAGGATCTTGTAGATTGTCTCTGCTTCGTCCGGACGCTGGACAGCAGCGGCAAGCTCGTCTGCGGTCTTGCGCTCATTGCCGCCTCGAAACCGTGCAAGCTCCTCTAACACCTGCTTCTGCAACTCTACTACATTTGCGGCAGCCTTCTTGCCGGCTTCGACCCCCGGCTGATGGTAGGCATTGATATTCACCAAGGTCGCATAGAGGCCGACGGTGCGGTCGTAGAGGGCGATGAGTGATCCCAAGGTTCGGGCGTTCAATTCATCGATGGTTACGGTTATCGAATCTCTTCCGCCTTCGAACAGGGCGCGTCGGGTCCCTTGGAAGAAGCCGTTGAGATAATCGCCCGAGGTGACGCCCGGTTCGACTTCCATGTTCGAGACATTTTCCGAGCTTGCGGTGTAGTCCTGCAGCACTTCAACAAAGGTGACAAAGAAATTGTTGAGGCCGTCGCGGAGCTGTTGGACATAGGCATGCTGATCGGTTGAGCCTTTATTGCCGTAGACGGCGATGCCCTGATTTACCGTCTTGCCGTCTAGATCGTGCTCCTTGCCTAGCGACTCCATGACGAGCTGCTGCAAATACTTGCTAAACAGCATCAGGCGATCTTTGTAGGGCAGGACCACCATATCCTTCAGGCCTTTTCCGTCACCTGCGGCATACCACATCTGCGCCAGCAGCGCTGCCGGATTGCGCAGCGGCTCTTCAATGCGGGTGATGCGATCCATGGCGCGAGCGCCTTCCAGGAATTGTTCGATATCGATGCCTTGTAGCGCTGCGGGTAACAATCCCACTCCGGAAAAAATGGAGGTTCGGCCGCCGACCCAATCCCACATGTAGAATTGGCGAAGCCACTGTTCGCTCTTCGCTTGTCTGTCTAGCTTGCTGTCTTCGCAGGTGACAGCAACCACGTGGGGGCCGTATTTCAGGCCCTTCGCTTCATAAGCTCGTGCGACTTCGAGGCTGCCGTTACGGGTTTCTACCGTCCCACCCGATTTCGAAATGACGATCACCAAGGTCTTTGCGAGGTCGTCTCCCAACTGGGTCAGAGTCCGTGCGATACCGTCGGGATCAGTATTGTCGCAAAAGAACATTTTCATCGGGTCGCTCTGATGCCACAGCGCGTCAGAGACAAGTTGGGGGCCAAGTGCAGAGCCGCCGATGCCGATCAGCAGTACATTTTCGAAGCGTCCACCTTTCTCCGGCCGAACTTCACCGGAATGAACCTGTGCCGCAAAGCGCTGTAGCTCCGTGATGCCTTGCGCGATTTCTGTTCTAAGCTTCTCGTCCGGTGCGAGTTCCGGTGCGCGCAGCCAATAATGGCCGACCATGCGTCCTTCATCGGGATTCGCGATTGCTCCCGATTCGAGTGCCTGCATGTCAGAGAAAGCTTTCAGTACTCGGGGGCGAATCGTTTCGAGAAAATTCGGGGCAAAACGCATTCGGCTGATGTCGATCGAGAACTGGACTTCAGGATAGAATTGAACAAAATCGCAATACCGCTGCCAAAGAGCCTTACTGTCCATAGCGAAATCCCCCGTCGGTCTGGGTTAATTGGTCGAAAGTATACTTGCTTGCTTAAGGGCATTAATCAAGCGGCTCTTGGTCAGTACGGTCGGTAGTACTATGGGCTCTTTGCCGGGACGGCCGGAGAGCACCACATACAGCGGGACGCCTTCTCCGCCGTACCGCTTGAGCGCTTTTGTTATCGCTTCGTCGCCTGTGGTCCAATCCGCCTTTACCGGAGTAATGCCGTGTTCTTTCATGGCAGTTTGAACTTCATCAGTTTCGATGACCAAAAACTCGTTGGCTTTGCAGGTGATGCACCAATCGGCGGTAAAATCGATAAAAACACTGTTCCCCGCCGCGACCAGATTCTCGACTGTGGATTCGCTATAGGGTTGCCACTGAATTGCCGAATGCGCCGCTGTCGGTGCGGCAGCACTTCGTCGATAAGTCATCAGCGGATAGAAGCTCCAGAGATAGCCAACGATCGCGATACCCGACAGCACTGAAATCACTTTCGTCGCGCGAGACGATCCTGATTCTTTCGCCCATTCGCGCAACCACAAGCAAAAGTAAATCAGCAGCAGCCCGAGCAGAAGCCAGATCACCCCTTCCGACGTCAAGCGATGTAGTACAAACAGTAGCCACACGACCGTGCCGAAAAGGCAGAATCCCATCAGTTGCCGAACCCGGTACATCCACGGACCGGGCTTCGGTAGACGCCGCAGCAAGGTGGGGTGGGTCGTCAGCCATGCGTAAGGGAGAGCAAGGCCGAGTCCCACGGCAAGGAAGATCAAGATGGTGATACCTGTCGATTGGGAGAACGCTACAAGCAGTGCAACGCCTAGGAAAGGAGCGGTGCACGGTGTCGAAAGTGCGGTAGCGAGCACACCGTCAAAGAAATGCTTGATTCCCGACGGGTGAAGATTGCCGACGATCTTGTTTGCGGAGCGCAGGTACGGAAGAGCGATGGTATAGCGATCGAAGAAGCCCAGACCGAGTAAATACACTACGAGGGTCAAAGCGATGACGAAGCCCGGGTGCTGGAACTGGAATCCCCACCCGGTTTGGTATCCGGCAGCACGAAGCCCGGCAACGACGAGCGCAAGGACAAGAAAGCTCGATAGTATCCCCGCGGAAAATAACAGCGCAGCGACGCGCGACTCGCGTGGGGAGCTGTCCGCTGCGCTTAGAAATCCCATGACCTTGATCGAAATGATGGGGAGCACGCACGGCATCAGGTTAAGCAGCATGCCGCCAATGAACGCCGATAGCAGGGCCCAAAGTATGCCTCCGCCGTTTGACGCTGCGGTAGGGGAGGTTGAAGCGTCTCGTGTGGGCGATTCACTCGCACTATCCACTGCCGGATGGCTGTCGGAAAACGTCGCTGTTCGAAACGTAAGTGGTGCGAACGATGATGTCGCTTCGGTCAAGTCTGAAAGCTTCGTGGAGGTAACGTCGACGCAGTCCTCAATCTCGACCACCGAGACTTCCGCCTCCGTCCCGCGGTCCTCCGCAGCGAGTACCAGCCGCAGCGATTCGCCGATAACTGTGGCGCCTGCATTCGGCTGCAAAGCAAAACGAATCAGCACACCAGCCGGTCTCGCATCGCTCTTAGGAACAACCGCAGCTTCAGGTGAACCGGTACTGAACGCGGATGAGCGAAACGGAAACACCTGGAGGGAAGCAGCGGCTTCCTCAACGGTTCTGACCGGAAGATTCGGCAAAAAAACCCCTGCCGCAGACGGAGCTGTCGCGCCGGGCTCGCTTGCAAACAATATCTGGGGTCGCGTCTCGGCCAGCCGCTCGGTCTCGGAGAGAGTTCTTGGAACCAACTGAGCATATTTTTCGAACAGTGAGGCCTGTTTCGAAGCATCGGACTCGGTGTCCAGTGAAAGCGGCATGCTGAGTGAGACCTTCGTCCGTCCGGGAACGCAGATGTCTTTGCAGACAAGCCAGCTCACCGAAGCCTCGAGTTCCAGGGTGTCGGTAGGCGGCGTTTCGGCTTCGTTCCTCCAGCGCAGGGGCGCGGCTAAAAGTACCTCGTCACGGTAGCCGAATGTGGTGATATTGCCTCGCTCCTTGAAACGAATCGGTACAGGCCACGCAAGTTCTCCCACTTCCAGCGAATCGGGCAGCGACCATTCAATCCGAGTCGGTGTCGCTGCTTCGCCACTATTGTGCCAGTAGATGTGCCAGCCGGGTTCAATGGCGAACAAGACCCCGACGCGACCGATGGGTTCAGACGCATGGGGTAAGAAAGGAACGGCTTGTTGGTCGCTGACAAGTGTTGCCGTTACGTATTTCGTGCCATCCGGAATGCCTTGGGCAGCCGCCTTCAAGGGGAGCACCGTTCCTAGGAGCAGTGCAACAAGAACGGCAAGGCACACAGGGAACTTCCTGCTGTTTCGGCGCTTCACTGGGCCTGACAAAGCTTGGTTCTGGGTCAAGAAACCCCTAATTCTCATTTGGGTGACGGCTGAAGCCGTACTTTATATCGTTAGAAGTATCCACTTCGGGAATTGCTGCTACGCTACTTGTCTAGTTGACGTGTGACGAGCCGAGAGCTTTCGCTTAAACCTACAAGCCTGTGCAGCTTATTTCTTGGTCTCTACAGGGGGAAGAGGCTAATTTCGAGCAGCGGACGCAAAAAGCAAAGCTATTCTCGATAGTTCTTCTGGCTAACTGTCACTGTCAGCGAGCCCAAACTTTTCGAGAAGCTCCGTCAGCTTGGGTAGCGACACCGGTTTGACCAAGTATCCCTCACAGCCATCGGCAAAAGAGCCAACCACGCTAGCGGGATCCTGCAAGGAGGTCGTCATGAGCACCTTCACTCCGTCCAACCCCCCGATACCCCGTTCTTGTTCAGCTCGTCGAATCAACCGCAGCAATTTGCGGCCGTCTGTTAGCGGCATCATGATATCGACGAAAAGCGCATCGTACATTTCGCCACTTTCGAGCGCCAGTAAGAACTCTATCAGGCCTTCCCGTCCATCACCTACTACTGTGCAGGTGCCGAACGCAGCAAGTAGAGCAGCTAGTAGGGTGCTACTGGTTGCATCGTCTTCGACAATCAGGAAGCGCCGGGGTCTTGCCGAGTAAGGTGACGGCATTGGGCGAGGTCCGTTTACCCGGCCTTCCGCTTCAAAGAACGTGGCAAGATCTTGCGCGAGTTCGGCTAACATACGGCAGATTGTGCCGCGTTCTGCCGATATCGTACTTTCCGCAAATGCTTCCGAGAAATAGCGAAATAGTGCGAGATCGGTGGTGACGTGTAACGAGCTTGATCGTTCGCGGGATGCCATACGATACTCCCCCACCTGGTCCCCTACGCAAGCCCGGCGTTTCGCAGCGCACGGTCTAAGGTCTCCTTTTGCATCGGCTTGACGATATACGACACGGCGCCGAGTTTCTTCCCTTTCTCGATGTGCTCAGGTTTGCTGAGCGTCGTGCAAATAACAATTGGTATATGTTGCGTCTGAGGGTTCCGCTTGGCACGCGCTAGAAACTCGAAGCCGTTCATGTTCGGCATTTCGACATCGCTGAAGACGATATCGTAGCGGTTCGCCTCGATGAGCTCCAGACCATGCTTGCCGTCGCTTCCTTCATCGACATCAAAGCCATACATATTCAGAATCGATTTTGCGGCCATTCGTAGATTCGGCTGATCATCGAGTACTAACGCCCGTTTCCTGCTCATAGCCTAACCCTCCTCTGCATGTGCGACACCGTGCTTGCCGCGTTCTCTCACTAGCTTTCTCGACACAACCGGTGCGTCGCGAAGTGAGGATTGGGTGAGGCCCTCAAGAAACGAGTATTTTTCGCCGTTTAGCCTGTACGGAGACGCATTTACGTCAAGGTTTTAGGAGTAAGTATCGTGTTTGGAAAACTTTTTACGGCGGTCCGGAGTTCACGTCGGTCGACGCGCGGGGTGCTGTCCGACGCTCTGCAGACAGGAGCCATGGTCCGCGATGTAGCGATGCAACTTGCAGCGGGAGGTGCCTCTATCGTTCGCTCCGGAGTCGAACAGGCGTCTCGACTGAAAGATACTTCCGCCAGCATCCAGGCCATTGCCGAGGCTTCAAGATTGGCGCTTCGGGAGTCGGAGCAAGCGAGCGAGAATGCCAAGACGGTCAGGGACATTGCCGACAAGGCGGTTCAATCCATGCTCGAGATGGAAGCAGCCGTGGAGCAGATAAAGCAATCAGCAGATGCTAGCGCCAAAATCGTCGACTTGATCAATACGATTGCATTTCAGACAAACCTACTTGCGCTCAATGCGGCAGTTGAATCTGCCCGCGCTGGCGAAGCCGGAAAGGGGTTTGCGGTGGTTGCCGATGAAGTTCGAAACCTTGCTCAGCGAAGTGCCGAAGCAGCGAAGGACACTGAGCGGGAGATTCATGAATCCCGGGCGCATGCGGTTGCCGGTGTGCAGACGGCGTTTCGGGTGTCGGGCTACCTACATGAAATCGCACAAAATGCCGAAGCTGCTTGTGCTTCGGTGGTTTCGATCGCTAGCCTCTGCAACCAACAAGCGACAAGCCTTGAGCAAGTGGAAAACATTTTGGTGCAATTGGATTATGTGACCGAGCAGAATAATGCATCTGCACAGACTGCAGCAGTCGCCGGGGAGATGCTTGCGGAGCAAATTGATGGATTGATGAGCGCTCTAAGGCAGCTTGTGCCGGAGAAAAGCAGGCCATCTTTGGAAACGGAAACCTCGGACGCTGCAGGTAGTGGCGCAGGGCTTGTGTGCGATTCTTCAGCTACGCTTCCATCGGCAACCACGGCTATTTCGGTGGGCGATATGCTCAGCGGCAAGAAGCTGGTAGCGGAGGAGCTGTTCGTGGATGCCCGCAAGGATTCCGCCATGGATGAGGAGTCTGAAGGACTGTTGGGATTCTAGGTATCATGACTACCGAACTTGATGCAGATCTTTTGGCGGATGCAAGCGAGAATATAGCTCTTTTGGAGAGCCTGTTACTGCAGTATGAAAAGGTGTTGGACGTCGGTGCGGAAGATGTCTCGCTGATCCACTTGATGTTTCGCTATGCTCACAATGCGAAAGGGGCATTCGCCATTCTCGGTTTAGCCGATTGTGAGCACCTGATTCATGCACTGGAGTCAAATCTCGATTCTGTTCGGACCGGTGTCCGCACATTTTCGAAGACCTTGCTCAGCTTGTGTTTGGCTGGGGTCGGTGCGCTGACCGCCTTCCTGGAGGAAGGAGACGTTAGCAATCTCGAAAGCATCACCGTTGCCCTACAGGAGCTTCTTGCGCAAGCCGAGCTGCTGGAACAGCCGGCGGCAAATGCAGACACATTGTCTTTGGACCCGAGTGCACTTGCCCAGCTGCAGGGCCTGGGCGAGTCGGGGTATCGGCTCTATCGGATTGATAAGGCCGTGACGAAAGGAATCAGCCGCGACTATTACGACAACCTCCCCATCTTTGAAGACGTCCGGCATATCGGTGTGTTGCTAAAGGTACACCCCTCGTTCGAGGAGCTTTCGACCGAACTCGATGAGCAGATAGTCCAGATATTCTTCGCCTCACGCGAGTCGGCCGAGGACCTTGAGCTTCATATTTTCGACCCGTTCAAGGAGTTGGTTCCGCCTCCGATGCCGGTTGTTGAGAAGAGATTGCGAACACTGCTCTGGTGCGAATGCGAAGAGCTAGAACGGCAATTGAATGCCGTGGTTGGGGCAACCCTTGACTTTGTTCCTGTTAAGACTATTGGCACAGGGCTTGTCCAGCTAGCGTCGATGTGGGAAGCCGCTGAACCGCTCCACTTGGTAGTCGTAGACTCATCCGTGCTTGAGAAACAAGCGTTGGCGGTTTCAGATTTGATTCGACGGGTGGAGGCTCGCCGAGCAAATGGGTCTGAAGAGCTAGTGCCCATACTTATCTTCGATCCGCAGTGCGGGGCCGAGCATCAGAGAGAGCAGCCAGACGAGCGTGTGCGATATACGGGTCGGGAACTGAGCGCCGCGTCACTTGCAGCTGCTCTGAGTGAAATGGGAGTGCAGTAGACCGTTAGCGAGCGTGCCGCCTGTGCCGGATAGAGCAATCAGTAGCCTGGCTGATGTACCCGCCGCGGCGGGCGCGAGACTTTGACGCGTTGCGGCTGAAAGTCAGCGGACACGTCAACTGCCTCTCCACACAACGCGCGCGCAGCGTCTTCTGTCGCGGCATACGATACGGACATGCCGAGCCCTCCGAACGCCGCGAGCCAAAAAAGAGACGGCTGTTCTTCGTCGTAGCCCCAGACGGGTAGCTGGTCTGCTGCGTAGGTGCGAAAACAAAACCAGGAGCGTCCGACGCGCAGTTGCGGGGCCAATTGGGGAACTGCTGCCAATAGCTTGGCTGCCAGCCGTTCTTGAATGTCCGGAGCCGGGACAAATCGTTCCGGTGTCGCGGCCTCCCGATCGCAAATCGAGACGAGCCGAGCAGTCTCGCTCCACGCGCGCATATACCATTCACCGATTTCGTCCCAGTAATAACCGATGCCGGGGGCGGGCATGAAATTCTTCGGCCACCCCTCGACAACGAACAGATGTCGAGCGTAAGGCTGGACCTCGAGCGGGGTTCTTGAGAGCGCGCCAGTCCACGCCCCCCCGGCATTGACGACGTAGTCGGCTCGGATGCTCGCTCCGGTATCGCTGCTTGCTAACCAGTGGTTCCCCAGATGTTCAAGGGAAACAACTTCGGTGCGGTACGCGGTCTCCACATATCGGCTCTCGGTCAGCCGACAAATCTGCTGCACATAGTTCGGTGAATCAAGCAGGCCATCGGTTTCGGTGAATACGGCCGCGTAATCGTCATGCGTCACCGATCGAAACAACGGGTCAGGGTCGGCTATCACATCGCATGCCGGTGCTTCCCGTCCTACGATGAGAGAACCCGTCTCGCGGAAGCAAGAGGCGCGAAGCTCCTCCGGCCAGCATTGGCGCGATTGTAGCGCCCACTTGGTAAGCTGTGGATGGCGGTAGAGTTGACGGAACATGCCGGCGTTTTTGCCCGAGGCATGCATCCCCGGCAGCATCTCCTTCTCGACCAGTAAAGTGCGGACTCGTCTCTTACCGAGATGGTACGCCAGCGTCACACCAAGGACACCGCCGCCGATAATCAGAACGTCATACTGCTGTTCCATGCTGACCTGGATTCGCCGAGTTGCAGCCCCTACGATATCGGTTCGGCTGTCGTATCGGCGGCTTCGCTTACGCGTCCACCCGGCTGGTTGAGCCGGATACTGAGCCAATGGTGCAACAACGGACGTTCATCGGCAATAATCGGTCGCGGTGGGTCCGTGGTCACCTGAAAACTCAAGACATTTTTCTCGGAGTTCCAAATTTCCGGCGGTGCTTCGAGTTCGTGGGTGGAAAGCGTATGCGTATCCGTGACTACCTTGGCGAACGGGAAGCCATTGAGGGCAACGGTCGCTTCGATTCTTTCTCCCGGCCGCAGCGGTTGCCCCGCCAAGTTGACATAGATCCAGGCTCCGAGGCGTCTCAGCATGGCATCACCTTGGAGTACGAGTGCGGCGCGACTGCCGACCTGCCAACGAACTGGAAGTTGCTCCAACATCGCGCTCGGGCCGAAGCCGTAGAGGGTTTCAACGGTGTCGCCCGCAAAGCCGTAGACACTGCGTGCAGCGATAAAATCGTCGGGAACAGGTCCGTCGTGGAAAAGTAACACCGCCATCCACTGGCCGCGGTCGTAGAGGGGAGGCAGGACGCGATAGGCGGAAGCCGGAACCCGTCGCAGGATCTCTGCGGCACTCTCCGGCCCGGCTAAAACGACATCTTGAGCGCCCGGCTGAACCTCTTCCGCGACGGCGGAGCGCAAGAACGGCTTCAGCATGTTGATGTAGGGCCGCTCGTGGTGTGCGAAGTTGGCAAGCCCGACGGTCAAAATGCGCAACGGCCGATTGAGGCCAAGTAGATAGTCGGTCACTTCATCCATCGGGATTCGGGCCTTCGGCTGCTGAACGCCGGCCATCGTATGATAGAAGCGCAGTCCCATGGTCGTTCCCGCGTAGGTCAGCACGGTTAGTGCCATGAGTAGCCGAACCAGGCTGGAAGCCGAAAAGCGTATAGTAAGTCGCCGAGCCTCACGCGCGAAAAGCCATCCTATGCTTTCAAGTAATGCCCCGATAAGCAGCGCCATCGCAGGCACCGCGGGCGTAACGAGAACGCTAAGTCGGCTTTTCTCCATGCCATACAGGACAAGGGGAACGAGCATCCAGCCGAGCAGATAGCGCCACTGAAGCACCGTGGCGCTCGGCATGAATGCTCGGAACGCTCCGTAGAGCGTTGCTGCAAGCACTAACGCGACAGGCAGGATCGATCCGTCGACGAAGAGCCGTAAGACGTAGAGTTCTGAAACGCCACCCTGTTGTTTGCCTCGAACTAGGGAGCCGTACGCGTACAGCGCGAGCTGCAGCGTGCCGAGCGAAGCAAGCACGAACCACGTAATGCGAACAGCCGAGAAGCGGCCGGGGTGACTTCGCCGAAGCGACTCTGCGAGTTTCCAAACGGCCAGCATGACCAGCGCTGTCCAAAGCAGCAACCAACTATCCTGCACGGTGGTGCGAATACCTCGGTGAGCGAGGAAGATGTCGCAACCTGCGAGTCCGAAGATACTCCACCAGGCGACTGCGCGTGAATGAAAGAGCGTCTCGGCGAGTAGAAACACGAGCAGCAAAGCAATAACGGCGGAAAGTGCTTCGACGAAACGATAAGAGAAATTCGAAGCTCCCAACGACCAGGCGGTGACCTCGCTCAACCAGAGCTTGAACATCGGCTTGTCGAAGGATCGCAGAGGCTCGAGTGTGGGGAGGTGCCAAGGACCGGCGGAGAAAAGCTCCTGGCCGGCAGCGACTTCCAGCACTTCATCAGGGACGGTGAATGAGCCGGCGCCGACCTCCCAGAAGCACAGAAGGGCCGCCATGCAAGCCAGCAGCAGGAAGTCGAGGAGCACTACCAGCCGCCGCAAGGATACCTGCGACGCCGGATCGGGTGGCGTCGCTAGGGGACGAAGCTGCTTCTCGGGAGCTGCGGGAAGCTCTGGAACGGCGCTAATACTGCTCATAGAGAAGCGTCCGAAACGCTGTCCATAATTGCTCAAGGGTCGCTGTGGCTTAGTGGCGGTTGTAGCAGTGCTTACGATTCTTGGCTAGCAGAGTGCTGAAAAAGAATCGCGCAGAGCAATTCCTATTCAGCACTCTGCCAGGTTGACGAGGGGAGTCGATGGTGTACAGGGGAGTGGCCGGTCCGAATGGGCAAGAACGTTCGGCTATCGAGGTTTAAAACGCCGAAAGTTTTGGTGAGCTTCTTACAAATCCAGCTAAATGCTTCCGCTACGGAACTATGAGCACTGCGTTAGTCCTCGATCCAGTTTTCGCCCGGCATCCCACCGGTGCCGGTCATCCGGAGCGCCCTGAGCGCATCACCGCGATCGAGGCAGCACTGGAAACTGCAGGGTTGATTGCGAGGTGCATGGAAGTCCAGCCGCACCCGGTCGCGGAGCGATGGCTGCTCAGTAATCACAGCGAAGAGTATCTAAGCCGTCTCGCACGAGCGTGTGAAATGGGGCTGCCTTACATCGACTCCCCTGACAGCACGATCGGAGAGGATTCCCTGCAAGTCGCCCAACTTGCTGCCGGCAGTGCGGTTGAGGTCGTCCGACGAGTATTGCAGGGTGAAGCTCGCAACGGTTTTGCTGCGTTACGTCCTCCCGGCCACCACGCGGAATACGATTGCTCGCTTGGCTTTTGCTTGCTGAATAACGTTGCGATTGCCGCCCGCTATGCGTTGGCCGAACACGGCCTTTCTCGCATCTTCATTTTCGACTGGGATGTGCACCACGGTAACGGTACTCAACATTCCTTCGAGTCGATGTCGGAGGTATTCTACTGTAGCATGCACGCCCATCCGGCGACGCTATTTCCGGGCACCGGTTTTGCTGAAGAACGCGGGCAAGGGAAAGGCGAGGGGTATACACTTAATCTTCCACTACTGCCGGGCACTAGCGGGGAGGAGGCAGAGCGTCTATTGGTCAAGCACGTGCTGCCGGCGATAGCGTCGTACCGGCCGGAGCTGATCCTGCTTTCAGCCGGGTTCGACGCTCACATCGCTGATCCCATCGGCAATCAAAGATTTTCGACAGAGACTTTCGTGCAGTTTACGAAGCGGATTCTGGAAGCCGCGGAGGGCAGCGCCGGGGGCCGAGTAGTCAGTCTGCTTGAAGGCGGCTACGATTTACCTGCCTTGGCGGAATGTGTTTCTGCTCACGTGACGACGCTGGTAGATTGCTGAAAAAGTCCTTCTGTGGACTTTTTCCGGTCGCGCAGGCACCGAAGTTCTTTCCGCAATCCGCTAGAAGCGATAGCTGAGCGCAGCTCGAAGCCGGTACTCCGGCTCTAGGCGGCGATCGCCTTCCTTCGTGTCCACCGGGAGATCCAGGGCGAACTCGCCGACCACTCGGTCGATTGCGGTAAGTACAAGCGCCGGGCCGAGATAAAGGTTGCTGATGTCCGAGGCCGGGACGGAGGCTCCGTTGAACGTATCCTTTGCTTTATGTTCTCCGGAAAGGGCGATTTGTGCGGCGAGACTGTAATCGTCGTGAAGCAGCAGAAACGTACCCGCTGAGGTGCTCCACAACAAGTCATCATCGAACTCATAGTCGAAGTCACCTTCGGTTCTCACCGTATATTGTGCGAAGGCAAGTAACAGCAGTCGATCCATTCTTCCGGAAATACCCGCAACCAACGGAAAGTCGTAGGAGCCGGTACCAATGCTGAGAACCCGTCCGCTGAGCCCGGTGCTGGCGCCGATCTGGTGGTGCGCAAGGGACTCGGCGCCTCGCGCGGTGCCGGTCTCCGCAGTAATGCCGGCTTCTTCGATCGAGCCGGAGTCGCCGGTCGGAAATTTCACTCCCGCGGAGAGGCTGACAAAAAGCGCATGATCCACCGAAGCTTCTTGATAGGCGGTGTAAGTGAGTAGGCCCACCATGTCGCCAAACCCGTCTTCGGTTTCCGAATCGGTCCGGAAGCGCTCGACTTCGTCGAATCGGCGAACAACCCAGGGCAGTATTATCTGACCACCCCATCGTTCGGCGAACTGGTAACTTCCGGTGAGTTGGGTAGTGCTATACTCGCGAGTGAACTGGCCTGAGAAGACGTTGGTATCGGCCTTCTCGTAAGACGTAAGCTGCTCACTCAAGGACAGGTTGAAAGTACCGGCGGATTGTTCGGTGAGCTTCGTCGCATTGAAAAGCGCGCAAGGGTCACATGCTTCAACTGTCGACGGGGAAAAGGTGAACGCTGCCAAAAGCAATGGCAGCACTGTGTGGAGTTTCTTCATCGAGAAAGGGCTGGAGTGCTTATTCGTGCGAATGGTCGTGGGATGCTTCAGTAGAACCGTCTTCATCGTGCACGTGGGTATGCTCCACTTCGACCGCGACGCCGTCCGCCATCAATGACTCCGGATGAACGCCATCCGTTCGATTGACGAGCTCGAGCATGATGCTCGAACTTCCGTGCGGTACTTCGAGCACCCAGGTCGAATCGATGCCGTGACCGACGACGTGGAATTCGACCGGACCTCCCGTAAAGGTATCGTCAGCGACAAAGCCCCAACGACCCTCGATGTCAGTTCGGGAGCATTCGCCCAGAGCACAGACGTCCACCTCCTCGAGAGGCTCGTTAGCACCATGTGCTAGGCGCTGGTGGGTTTCTTCAGAACCTTGGGTGAGGGTGCCCTCGAACAGAATACCGCTCCCATCGCCGCCGCCTCCTCCTCCACAACCGGAGACGAGGCCAACAAATACGAGACCACCGAACAGCAGTGTCATAGACCCGAATAGCAGAGTCAAAGACCCCAACTGCAGAGTCAAAGAATTATGGGCGAGTGAGCGTTTCATACCTTCCTCCAAGCGCTCGGTGGCGCCGGAGAACTGTAGACACGGCCCGGGGGAAAGTAAATGCGACAAAGTGTCGCACCCGCTACGGCTCGCTGGGGCAGCTCTTGACCTCAATTCGTGACCGCGTCCCGGTCAGATTCGGACTGTGGAACAGCCGCAATTGCACGGCATCCCGAGAAGGCACGGTCTCACAAACCTTCGCAAACACGCTATCGAACACCCGATCCGCATGATATGGCGGGCTTTCGAACACCGAGTAAGACCATTTCAGGACATGGACAAAGCTTCGACCGTCGACGCGTTCTACCCAAGGCCGCATTTCAGGCGGAAGCACCGGGATTATCGACTCGTCGAGAATATCTATTTCGGCTTCCTTTGTCGTCCAGGTGTAGAGCTTGTGAGAAAGAAAGTCGTCCCACATACCGGCGTAGTTCAGTATCGGCATGACAAGAAAAATCACAGTGGTCAGTTTGTGAACCGCTCCTCGTCCCCAGAGGACGTCACGCCACCCCATGGCGGAATTCCGCCAGAAGCAAAGCCAACAAAAGGCAATCATCGCGACGTTCCAGGACCAGACGCTATGATTGAAGCTATGGCCGAACGGACCAAACACCAGCAGGATGAAGCAGTGCATCGACGTCACGAGCAGTACCCCCAGCGCACGGGTGCGGCGAGAGAGTAGAAGCAACGCCCCACCCGCCTCGACCGGTGTGCTCAGTAAACCGAAGACGGGCACTACCGGTAGGACTGCCTCGGGGAGGTATGGAGTGAAGGGGCTAATCAGCCACGGAAAGCCAATCGTCAGATAGCGCATACTCACTTTGTGCAGGCCACTCCAGAACCATATGCTGAAGATCACGACGCTCAGCATTGCTAAACTGGATACCCGCTGATTCTGCGTTGCAGACTGAGGTCTCGGTTCCCAGGGAACCAGTGCCAAAGCGAGAAACATTGCGGCGAACTGGAAATTGTACGGCATCCAACGCGATTGATCCCAGCAACTGTAGGGGACGGCGACCGCAAGAAAAGCCACGATGTAGTTTCGTGGACGCGAGGAAAAAAACGCGGCGAGGAGCAATGCAGCCATCACGCCAAAGATGACATGATCCAGAGGCCAATTGATGGCAGGAAGCCAGTCGACGACTGGGGTGAGCGCGTAGAACCGGGAGGTCTCTCCGAACCATAGATTTCGGGTAATCCACAAGGGGATCAGGGTCGCAATGACGAGGGTCTGCTTCATCCAGTAGAGACGCTGCATCGGCCCGAAGATATAGAACCGATTGGCAGCGATGAAGGCGTAGACGACATCGGCAAGGGAGCGAATGACGGGCAGACGGCCGAAACGAGCAAGCCAACGCCAGCGACCGTGACGCTCGAGTAAGTGCAGCACTGCCTGAGCGCCCTTGAGTGTGCTTCCCTCGCGCGTTTGCACGTGAATCAAGCGTTCAGCCTCATCTCGTGCAATGGTGTCGGGAAGGGCATCCGTCCGCAGATCTCGGTAGTCTACCGCGGTGTCCGTTCCGAGCCGCGCGACGAAGGTGCTGCACATGGGGCAGTCCCCATCGTAGTAAGCGGTGTCCGGCGTCTGATCGTCGCCGCCCGGGCTAGCGCCCGTTTGCTTCTCGTCCTCTCGCTTCATGACCCTTAGTATGTAGTGTTGCCGAAGGTGGGACCAAACAAAAATGTAGGCCTACACCAAACAATCCCTCCGCAGGGGCGGTTAATCAGCCGTCCGTTGTGCCAGCACCGCAATCAGCCCGTCGTACCCTTGCTCATCTTCGGCGCGTGTTTCACGAAGCTCCTGCACTTCGAAGGAGAGTGAAGCAAGGATCGTGCGGAGATAGCTGCTATCCACCGGAAAGGAGGGAAAGCGGTGACTCCCGACGCGATAGCTACTACTGTTCTTCAATACCGTG
The DNA here is from genome assembly GCA_020434415.1 of Bdellovibrionales bacterium. Taxonomy (GTDB): domain Bacteria; phylum Bdellovibrionota_C; class UBA2361; order SZUA-149; family SZUA-149; genus JAGRAW01. Next base: position 4,968 of record JAGRAW010000018.1, on the reverse strand, counting down.
AGCACCAAGTAGCCTCGTTTCGCGACTGCGAGACTTACATTGCTGAGGGCCTGTACGAAGTGCGCCTCATCTCGACTGATGCACTCCAGGCAAAACCCTGAGGAGACGACATCGAATCGCTTTCCCTGGAGCGCCTCCAGTAGATTCCCGCTTAGCACGTTACAGGCGATGATCTGGCGAATTGCCGCTCGAGTCCTCTCCTCGACACACTGAGCTTCAACATCGGTTTTGGAGCTAGCACCACCTTCAAGCTTGGCGACTGTCGACGCGAACGGTCTCCAAGAAACGCTTTCTTCGAGTCCGGCGACCCATTGCGCAACCGTCTCCAGGTTCGACTCCAAATAGTCGGTGAAGACAATCTCTGAAGCTGCTCTGCTCGCGCTAAAGAGCTGATACACCGTCGGCCCGCCGCCAACCTCGAGCATGGTGAGATTCTTCGGTAGCTCCGAGAACACGTCGTGGTAGAATCGCAGCAAGAACTCGTTCTCTGCTCCGACGTGCGAGTAATACTCTTCGATGTATTCGGAGGGACTAAACTCCGAGTACGGATCAAGCTCTTCAACAGGATACTTCACACTACACCTAGACTAACAGCCTTCGTTACTGCTCGAGCTCCTCGGAGCCGCCACCGTAATCGAGCCGCAACGGAGCTGCCCTGCAGCGCTCGAGAAAATACTGAGCAGTGCCGTCGGTCGGATTCCTCTCGAGGATCTCCTCGAGCATCTCCAAAGCTTCAGCAATATCGTTCTTCTCCACGGCACGAACCGCACGTTCAAAATCCTTGCGGCTGACGATCCGAATGCGCGTTTCGTCGTTGTTCTGGTTGGGAAACAATTCATAGATATCGACCGCTGTTTGTTTGCCCTTCACCTTCACAACCCCTAGATACCGGGAGAATACATCCTCGCTACCGGCGATACTCCGTGCCACGCGCTCGCTGGCGATGATGCCGGCCCGGTACTCTTTGGTGAGGCTCTCGAGACGGGAAGCCAGATTTACGGCATCGGCAATGACCGTGCCTTCCATGCGTTCACTTTCGCCCACAGTCCCAAGCATCATGTTGCCGTGATGGATCCCGATACCGACCTGAATCATCGGCCTTCCAAGATCGTGTCCTTCCTCGTTGAACGGGCGAAGGGCTTGCTGCATTTCTACTGCAGCTGCTACCGCCGTTTCCGGTCCATCAGGGAAGAGCGCCATAATGGCATCGCCGATGAATTTGTCGATAAACCCGCCATGGCGTCGAATGATGGGACTGACGGCTCGCAGATAGTCGTTCACCAGATCAAAACTGTCCCGTGGCGACATGTACTCCGTGATCGTAGAGAATGAACGGATATCCGAAAAGAGAACGGTCATCTGCTTTTGGACGTGGTCGCCTAGCGCTACTTCAGTAATGCTCGCCTGCCCGAGTTGCTGCAGAAATTCCGTCGGCACAAACCGCGCCAACGAGCTGTTGATTTGCTCGAGATCGGAGGAATAGCGCCCGATTTCTTCGACCATGGAGTTGAAAGCGGAGGCGAGCAGGCCAAGTTCGTCGTCGGTTTCGACTTCGACTCGGGTAGAAAAATCCTTGTTGCGGACCCGCTCCGCACCGGCACGGAGAATCTCAATCGGCCGGTTCAACATGCGCGAAATGAGCACGGCCAGGAGCACTGACAGCACGAAGCTTCCTACCACTACCGAGATACTCCAGTAGAGCAGGCGTCGAACCGAATTCGCCTCGCTTTCGGCATCGTAATCAAGTGCGAGGATACCGATCGGCGTGCCGTCTTCTCCGGGGATGGGGATACCGGCGGAAAGCAGATACTGTCCATTCTCTCGACGGAAGTCAGAATCGGCTGCCACATGGCCATGGAGCGCAGCGGTGAGCGCGTCACTGTTGCCATAGAGCAACGTACCGAATGGGTTCGGCACGGTCGGATCGTCGTAGTCGGCGTCGGCAAGAAACCTCATTATTCGCATTGTGCGGTCTTCGGGGACAGCAACGAGAACTGTCGCATACCGTATCGCCGGCCTGCCGTTGATGTGTGCGTGATTGGCAAGCGTGTTGCCCTTGATGCGGCGCAGTAGTTCGACGATTGTCTTGAAATCGTCACCTTCCATTATCTGATTCGCCTGCTCATCAGCGATAGAAGAGCGGTACTCTCCGGCCTCCATCCCCTGGGTGACCAAGGCGAATGGCGAGCTAAGCTTCTGAGCCTCATCCCGGAGGCGCTTCAGGAGCTCGCGCTCCTCGGGACCGAAAAACTCCACTGCGGTGCGGCCCACATCGGCCAAGCGGCTTCCCATCTGATTCAGCAGGAGCGCTTTCGACTGACTGTAAAGATACGTTACACTTGAACAGGCGATGCCCACCGATAGGATGGCGATCGAGATCCAGACTTTCGTCGCGAATGAGATCTTCATGGTGCGATCTCCAGGGGGGCGCTTGTCTCTCGTGCAGGTGAGCGAACGTGCCGCTTCGACCGAGGTTCGGCCGGTAGCAGGTCGCTACCGAGTCGTTCCTCCAACAGTGCCGCCAGAATTTCCACCATCTCGTTCACATCATCGAGCTCGCGGATGCCGCTGGAGCGAAGCGGTTCAGGCGTGGGGTCCGCCAAGATAGCGGCCGCTCGTTCTACCGAACGTTTAATGCGTCGTCGAAGGAGCGATGCAAGCACCCAACCAATCGGTAGGGCAATAGCACCAATCGCCAGGACGCGAACGTAAAGCTGCTGACGCAGATTCCCCAGAGCAACCTCCATCGGACGGGCATCGATGAAGACCTGGAGCAGCCCCACTGTGTAGCCGGAGTTCGAGCGGACCGGATAGATTGCGCTGACGTGCGGCTCTGCCGCAGCTCCGGTTGAAGCCGCGATCATGCCCTCGGCAACATTCGGTAGATCCTGAGCGGAGATGCCGTAGCGCAACTGCTCGTCACCCCAGATGCGAAGCGCTGTGCCGTTCGTGGGCTCGAGGTAGGCGATGCCCAAGACACCGGGGTGTTCAAGTAACAGCTCCATGTTCTGCAGTCGCTCGTCGCGGATTTCAGGAGTCATCTCGGCGGTCGACTCATCGAGAAATGAAGCGATCCCCAGGGCGACATTGCGGTTCTTTTCTTCAAGCCCCCATTGTAGCTCTTGTTCGACGAGGTAGTGTTCGATGAAGGCGCTTAGCAGCCCGAGCATCAGAAAGACCGGCAGTAGTGCGAGTATGATTGTGCTGCGAAGTCCCATTATCGCGCCTCCGCAAGGTGGGATTCAATCAACCCGGTGAGCATGGAGGGGCATTCATGTACGATCGTGAACAGATGCTCCTTCTGGATTAGAAGACATCGCGCGCCTTCGGAAGATGCGACCAGGTCATTTGCAAGCGGCTCTTCGGATAGCACGGCGTCGATGCCGATTATGCCGTCTCGAACGTACTCCATGTCTCCCTCGACGCTGCCGGACTCGACCAGCAATGCAAACGACGGACTTATGCCGCGCGAAGCGATAAGGGCTCCCGGCTTGTAGTCCACCAGACGCGATGCTTGAGCGACGACGGCGAGTTCCGCGTCCGTGAGTATTCGGAACAGCGGATTTTGCCGCAATAACAACAGACTTTCGCTACTCGGGTGTTCAGCATACTCGGCCAGAAAATCATCCGATGCTGAAGTGTGAGATTCCACTTCGCCCGCTACTTCGTGAGCGTCAGCGGAGACGCGTGCTGGAGCCGTGCGAAGCGTTTGACCGAGGGTTTCCAACGCATCGGCAAGCGCAGACAACTCGGGTTGCTTGATTGCTTCGATCGTTTCTCCGAACTGACCGCCGCCGATTCGGAGTGCCGAGGCTTTCAGCCTTTCGAGCGGAACTGCGATGCGGCGCGCAAGGTACCAGGTCATCAATGCCGCGAAGAGCAAGGAGACGATACCGGCACCCAATACTTGCAAGAACGCAACGCGAGTCTTTTTGTCGATGACCGAGATATTGACGTCAGCGCCCACAAGACCGGTAACGCGTCCGTCCTCCGTGCGAATAGGAGCATTGGCGATTTTCAGTTTTCCCCAGTTATCGAACTGCTGGATCGGACTGATCGAGATGCTGCCCGTAGCCGCTGCGCGCGCGAGTCGTTCCGATTCTTCAGTTGGGTTGTCCTCTTCTGTCCCTAAGAATGAGTGATCTTCGCCCGTGGTCGCGTCGATGCCATATGCAATCCTCGTCGCGTCTCGCAGCACGAAGGTATAGTGGTAGGTGAGGCCGCTCTCGTTGAGAATTCGCTGCATCGGGATGCTGTAGAGCTGGTAGAGTGGCGATTCCTCGGCAACGCCTGGCACCTGCTCGCCCTCGTCAGAGCCCATCTGCATCAGGGTCTCGTGGTCCGATCCTTTCAAAAAGACTGCCCTAGTGGCGGCAGCCGCGCTGAGCTTGTTATCGAACCCGTCAAGGATCGCTGCGTAGGTGCCCTTGTAGGTGAGGTAGGCAGAGATAGCTGCTGCGCCAATGAGGAAGGGCGCTACAGCAAGAAACAGCGCGGTATGCAGGCTAAGCGCTCGGTTGGTACTCATCAGAGTTCCTCCGAACTAACTGGTACAATGAACGCGCAAGTGCCGGATCCCGTGTCGAATGACCGAGTAGCGTGTCTAGATCGAACACTTCGAATTGACCCTCGGAAAGGTCCTGCTCGGTGGCGGTGCCCAACACCGCTCCACGCTCGGATAGCATCAATGCTCGCACAGCTCGCTCCGTGTCACCACACCACGCGGCCGACAGCGCAAGCAGATCACTCAAGCCGAGTGATGCCGCTGCCGGAAACTTGAGCAGCATAGCCGCTCGTTCAAGTGACGTCGGTTCGGCGCTCCCCTGTGCTTTGGCGATTAGCTCGCCTGCAATACGGCAGGAGAATCCGCTCGAGTAGTGGGCAAGGCGCTTCTGTGCCTTCGCGAGCGCAACGTCAGGTGAGAGGTGCGATAACAGCTCCAAGGCAAAGGCCGCTTCGAAGTCGTCG